>NZ_JBEHFT010000007.1:0-92181 GCF_040225455.1 Corynebacterium sp. KPL2838
AGGGGCCCGGGGATAGGGTGGTGAGGAATCTGGGGCCGAAGAAGACATCGACGGCGTCGGTAGAAGGCACCAGGTTGACCAGCACATGCATCCGGGCCTGGGCGGGGATATCGAGATCCGCGGGAAGATCGGTGATATCGATGGGCGGGGCGTAGCCCAGCATCGTATAGGGCCCGCCGGGCGGATTATTCGCCGGCAGGCAGAGCCCGGGGCGGGGAAGCAGGAGGGTGACGTGGCCATCGGTATGCGGCTGGGCCGTGGCGGCTGGGGTGAGACCGGCGCGGAAAAGGAGGTCGATCTCGGGGTATTCCGTGCGGTCCGCGGCGCTAATGGTGCCGATCTGGCCCTGTGCTTCCACGCTTAAACCGCCCTCCTGGCCGGGAGCCAGGGTGACGGTAAATTCCTCCGTGCCCTTCACCGATGCGCCGTGAATGGGCAAGGTCTGCACCGCGCCGAGGCCGCGGTGGGGGATGAGGTAGGTAGAAGAAGGCATAGTCGATCTTCTACCATGCCCGGCCGCGCCCGCGTTATGCCAACGCGCGGTTTACTGCGGAGGTAATCGCGTTGATGGAGGCGCGGGTCGTGGAAGCGGCGATGCCCGCGCCCCAGACCTTGTTCTGGTTGACGTCGGCGGCAATGTAGCAGGCGGCCTCGGCATCATCGCCGGCCGAGCGCGATTGCTGGGAGTAGTCGATGACATCGAAATCGATGCCCAAGGACTCCAGCGCATTGGCGTAGGCGGCAATGGGGCCGTTGCCGGTGCCGGTGACCTCGGATTCCTTGCCGTTATAAGTCACGGTGGCGGTCACGGTGGCATCGGTATCATCGGCGGAAATATTGTCGATCTCAAACGATTCCAGGTGCAACGGGGTGGTGCGGTCCAAGAATTCGGTGGCGAAGATGTCCCACATATTCTTGGAGTTGACCTCGCCGCCTTCGGTATCGGTGATTTCCTGCACGACGGTGGAAAATTCTGCCTGCATGGCGCGGGGCATATTGATGCCGTGGTCGGTCTTCATGATGTAGGCAACGCCGCCCTTGCCGGACTGGGAATTGACGCGGATAACGGCCTGGTAATCGCGGCCCACGTCCTTCGGGTCGATGGGCAGGTAGGGCACCTCCCAGATGGCATCGCGCAGCTCTTCCCAGCTGACGTCGGTGGAATTGGCCTCCGGGCGCACCGTTGCGGCCAGCGCGTCCAAGCCCTTATTGATGGCGTCCTGGTGCGAGCCAGAGAACGCGGTAAAGACCAGTTCGCCGCCGTATGGGTGGCGCTCCGGGACGCGCAGCTGGTTGCAGTACTCCACGGTTTCGCGGATCTTGGGCAGATCGGTGAAGTCTATCTGGGGGTCAACGCCCTGGGTGAGCATGTTCAGGCCCAAGGTCACCAAGTCCACGTTGCCGGTGCGCTCACCATTGCCAAACAGGCAGCCTTCGATGCGGTCGGCGCCGGCCATATAGCCCAGCTCGGCGGCGGCAACGCCCTCGCCGCGGTCATTGTGGGGGTGCAGCGAAATCAAGATGGAATCGCGCCGGGCCAGGTTGCGGTCCATCCACTCGATGGAATCGGCGTAGATATTCGGCGAGATCATCTCCACCGTGGACGGCAGGTTGATGATCATCGGGTTCTCGGGGCTGGGATCCATGATGGCGACCACGTCATCGCAGACCTCGCGGGCGAAATCCAGCTCGGTGCCGGTAAAAGACTCGGGGGAGTATTCCCAGCGCCAGTTGGTATCGGGGTAGTCGGCGGCGATGGATTTGATGAGCTCGGCGGCATCGGTAGCCAGCTTCTTGATGGCTGGCTTGTCCTTGCGGAAGACCACGCGGCGCTGCAGCTTCGAGGTGGAGTTATAAAAGTGCACGATGACGTTCTTGGCGCCGGCACAGGCCTCGAAGGTGCGGCGGATCAGGTGCTCGCGGGCCTGGACGAGGACCTGGATGGTGACGTCCTCTGGAATCTTATCGCCCTCGATGATTTCGCGGACGAAGTTGAAGTCCGTCTGGGAGGCGGACGGGAAGCCCACCTCGATTTCCTTGTAGCCCATCTGCACCAGCAGGTCGAACATGCGGTGCTTGCGCTCCGGGCTCATGGGATCGATCAGTGCCTGGTTGCCATCGCGCAGGTCCACGGCGCACCACTGCGGGGCGTGGGTGATCTTCTTGCTTGGCCAAGTGCGGTCCGGCAGGTCGATGTCCTCGACCTCTACGGCGAAGGGTTGGTAGCGCTCGAAGGGCATGGAGGAGCCGCGCTGTCTATTCCACGCAGGCTGTCCCTCGCGGGGAGGGCCTGCAGGGGTGGTGATTTCGCGGGGTGCGCTGATGAAGGAATCGTTGGGAGACATAATGTGCGGTGTCCTTAATGTGTTTGGTGTCGGGAAGTGCGACGGCCAGCTGGGCTAAGGATTGCCAGACTCCGCGACGGGGCGCTGGCCGTAGGTTTAGGCCGAAATCCCGCCGCGGCAGATAAGGAGTAGGTCGTTCCGCAATGTCATACCGGTCACACTACAGAGGATCTCACGGTGTGGCAACATATTTCATTCAGCGGGACGCCTGGGCGCGTGGCGTACCATGCTGATGTGCCTACTGTTCCTACCGCCCGCCGCCCCGCAGCCGCGCCCGCGCTGCGCTGTTGGTTTTATGCTGCACTGGTGGCGGTTGCGGGAACGGCGATTCGCCTCAGCGTGCTCGCGGCGCTGGCCGCGGCGCAGGGCGATTCCCTGTGGGGGCTGCTGAATAAATGGGACGCCAACTACTACGTGGATATCGCCCGCGTGGGCTATGCCGGGGCCGGCGATGAAACCACCCTCGCGTTCTTTCCCGGCTTCCCACTGGCGGTGCGGGCGGTCAGTAACCTGCTGGGCACGGATATTGCGGGCACGGCGATGGTCCTCAACCTCTTTTTCACCATCGCCTTGGCGGCGGGCGTTATGGCGCTGGCTAGGCAGGTGGGGCTGGGGGTGCGTGGCCAGGTGCTCGGCGCGACGGTGGTCACCAGCGCGCCCATGAGCATCGTTTTTGCCATGCCCTATACGGAGGCGCTCTTCGGCGCGCTCGCGATCTGGGCCGTGGTGATGTTGCATGATCAGCGCTGGATCGCAGCCGGGGTGCTCATTTTTCTTGCCTCTTTTGTCCGCCTTACCGCGGTAGATCTCATCGTGGTCTTCGCGCTCATGGTGCTTTTCAAGGCGCGGCGCACCTGGTGGGCTTGGCTGAGCGTGGCGGTATCGGCGCTGCCCTTAGCTGGCTATATCTGGTGGGCCAATCGCCATTTACCCGGCGCCGGCGGCTACTTTGGCCTGCAGGAAAAGCACTGGAATTCCGGTTTCGATGGCGGCCGGGCGACGGTGTCCTGGGTAGCAGAGACGCTGTCTAGCGCCACGAACGGTGGGTATTTGCTCAGCGCCGCAGTCATCATCGCTGCCCCTATCTGCCTGCTGCTGGCCTGGCGGCGCCTGCCGCTGCCAGCCTGGCTGTTTGCCGCGGTGCTGATGGCAAATGTGCTGCTTTCCGATGGCATCATGCACTCCCGCCCCCGCCTCTTACTGCCCGCAGCGGTGGTATTGGTGCCGTGGGTGGGCAAGAAGGGGGCATCGGCAAGCGTGGGTGCCTGGGTGCTCTTCGGGGCCTGGTTTTCGGCCTATATGCTGGCCGTATTCGAGTGGGCCATCTAGCTGCGCTGGCTGACCGGGTTGCGGGACAAAATGATGGTCGCGGCAATCATGACGCCGAGCGCGGCCACCATGACGAGCCAGCCGGCGGTGGAATCGATGAGGAATTTTTCGCCCAAGACCATATAGCCCAGGCCAAAGGCAACGATGGGCTCGAAGATGGTCATGGCCGGTAGCGACTGCGCCAGGGGGCCGGCGTTAAAGGAGTATTGCTGCACCACGGTGCCGGTCAGGGCGAGGCCGATGAGGCCGTAGAACTGCCAGCTGCCCACCAGGACGCTCAAGCCCTCGTGGGTGAAGATATCGACCACGGCCTTAGAAAGCAGGGCGACGAAACCGTAGATGACGCCGCAGGCCGTGCCCAGGGCGAGCGGGCGCTGCTCGCGGAATTTATGGCCGGCCACGCCCAACGCGACCAGGGTGGCCAGGCCCAATAGCAGGGCGGGCCACCACTGGCTCCATTCGGGCCGGGGATTACCGGCAACGGGGCGGCCGTAGACCACCATCACGCCGACCGCCACCGTCAGCGCAATGGACCAGAACGTCTCGTGCACGGGCATGGGGCGCTTGGCATACCAGGCCGAAAGCGGCAGAGTAAACATGAGCGAGAGGACCAAAATGGGCTGGACTACCAGCAAGGTACCAAAGCCCAGGGCAACGACCTGGAGGCCATAGGCGAGGATGGCTGCGCCGGTGCCGACCCACCACAGTGGATTGGTCATAGCGGAGCGCATGACTGAATCGTCTGCTTCAAGGGCGATGCGGTGGCGAACGACCGTGCCCCAAGCAACCGTAAGCGCGGAGGCGAGCGCGAAGAATACGGCCAGGAAGTTGCTTAACACCCGCTCAACGCTAGTAAAAAAGTCCCGGAGATGCATTTTGCTTAGCGATGCCGCCCCCGTCCCACCGCCTCGCGCGCGCACGGGGGTGGGTGTGAATAAAATAAAAGTATTGTTTCGGAATTATGATGAGGTGTAGCGCCTTGCGGGGTAGCATAGGAATTTGACTAGTGTCCGACAGGTATTTCTGTGGCGCGCCTGCGCCCAGGAGTGCCTTTTAAAACGAAAGGTGGCAACCACACCGTGGCCCTGATCGTTCAAAAATACGGCGGCTCCTCCCTCGAATCCGCAGATCGCATCCGCGCGGTAGCGGAGCGGATTGTGGCCACTAAAAAGCAGGGCAATGATGTCGTCGTGGTGTGCTCCGCTATGGGGGATACCACCGATGAGCTTCTTGACCTTGCAGCGCAAGTCAATCCCGTTCCCCCGCAGCGCGAAATGGATATGCTCCTTACCGCCGGCGAGCGCATCTCCAATGCGCTAGTGGCCATGGCGGTGGAGTCCTTGGGTGCGAAGGCCCAGTCCTTTACCGGCTCCCAGGCGGGTGTGCTGACGACCGAGCGCCACGGCAATGCGCGCATCGTTGACGTCACCCCTGGGCGCCTGACCGAGGCCCTAGAAGATGGACAGATCTGCATCGTCGCCGGTTTCCAAGGCGTGAATAAGGACTCGCGCGATGTGACCACGCTGGGCCGCGGCGGGTCCGATACCACCGCGGTCGCCCTGGCGGCGGCGCTCAAGGCGGATGTGTGCGAAATCTACTCCGATGTCGATGGCGTCTATACCGCCGATCCGCGCATCGTTCCGGATGCGCAAAAGCTAGAAAAGCTCTCTTTTGAAGAGATGCTGGAAATGGCCGCCGTAGGATCCAAGATTCTGGTCCTGCGCAGCGTGGAATACGCCCGCGCTTTCAATGTTCCGTTGCGAGTTCGCTCGTCTTATTCAAATGACCCCGGCACGTTGGTGACCGGCTCAATGGAGGATATCCCCGTGGAAGAAGCAGTACTTACTGGTGTAGCAACTGATAAATCCGAGGCGAAGGTAACCGTGCTGGGCATCCCAGATCGTCCGGGCGAGGCCGCGAAGCTTTTCCGCGTCATCGCCGATGCGGAGATCAATATCGACATGGTGCTGCAAAACGTCTCCTCCTTGGAGGATGGCACCACCGACATCACCTTTACCTGCCCGCGCGCCGATGGCCCCCGCGCGATGGAGCTATTGAGCAAGCTGCAGTCTGAGGGCGGTTGGTCCAATGTGCTTTACGATGACCAGGTGGGCAAGGTCTCCCTCGTCGGCGCCGGCATGAAGTCCCACCCCGGCGTGACGGCGGACTTTACCGAGGCCCTGCGCGATGTGGGAGTGAATATGGAGCTTATTTCCACTTCCGAAATCCGCATCTCCATGTTGACGCGCGAGGCAGACTTGGAAAAGGCAGCGCGCGCCCTGCACGATAAGTTCCAGCTCGGCGGCGAGGAAGAAGCCACCGTCTATGCTGGAACCGGACGCTAAACTAGAGCACTACAGAGCAATAAAAAAGGAAGACAATGACTACCGTTGCAGTCGTCGGCGCCACCGGCCAGGTCGGCCGCGTGATGCGCTCCATTTTGGAAGAACGTAATTTCCCGGCGGATAAGGTGCGCTTTTTCGCCTCCGCCCGTTCCGCAGGCACCGAGCTGGAATTCCGCGGCGAGCAGATTGAAGTGGAGGACTTGGCCGAGGTCACCGAAGAGTCCGTGGCCGATGTCGATATCGCGGTATTTTCCGCGGGCGGTTCCACCTCTGAGAAGTGGGCCCCGGTCTTTGCCGCCGCGGGCGCTACCGTGGTGGATAATTCTTCGGCCTATCGCAAGGACCCGGAGGTCCCGCTCGTGGTATCGGAGGTAAACCCCGAGGAGGCGAAGAACCCGCCGAAGGGCATCATCGCCAACCCGAACTGCACCACCATGGCCGCCATGCCGGTGCTGAAGGTTCTGCACGATGCCGCCGGCCTCAATAAGCTGCACGTATCGTCCTACCAGGCGGTATCCGGCTCCGGCCTGGCGGGCGTGCAGACACTCGCCGCGCAGGTCTACAGCGTGGGTGATCACAACGTGAACCTGGTCCACGATGGTTCCGGCCTCGATGATGAGGACCTGGGGCCTTTCGTTGCGCCCATCGCTTATAACGCCCTGCCCTTTGCCGGCAGCCTCGTCGATGACGGCAGCAACGAGACCAACGAAGAGCAGAAGCTGCGCAACGAATCCCGCAAGATTCTCGGCCTGCCGGACCTCAAGGTCGCCGGCACCTGTGTGCGCATCCCCGTCTTTACCGGCCACACCCTGACCATCCACGCGGAGTTCGACAAGCCCATCACCCCAGAGCAGGCCACCGAGCTTCTGAGCGATGCCCCAGGCGTGACGCTTGCCGATGTCCCCACCCCCCTCGCCGCCGCCGGCAAGGACGATTCCTTGGTCGGGCGCATCCGCCAGGATCAGACCGTAGATGACAATAAGGGCCTCGTGCTCGTCGTCTCCGGCGATAACCTGCGCAAGGGCGCTGCGCTTAATACCATTCAGATCGCAGAACTGTTGGTATAGCCGCGAAGCCTTGCCCGGCGCATAAAAATTCGGCTCCTCCTTCCTGTAATGGGAAGCGAGGAGCCGAATTGCGTGTGGCTTTGTTAAGGCCTTAAAGCTTAGTCTTCGTCTTTCTTGCCAAAGTCCAAGTCACTATCAACGGAAGGTACTTCCGGCTTCGTGTGCTGGACGTAGGTGACGGAAGGCGCGGGCTCTGAACGGTCGTAGTCGAGTTCATCGTCCTCTTCGAGCTCCTCGTGGATATCCTCGGCGAGGTGATCGATAAATTCCTGCGTCCCCATATTGGATGCTGCGGCTAGCATGCGCAGCTCGCGCTCATTCTTCTTGGTAAAGCGCTCGCGCGGGTCGAGCTTGCGGGCGACGAGATCGTGGGCACGCATGCGGCGATCGGATTCATCGGCAAGCATGCCGCGGTTTTTAATGCGGTTATAAACCATGACGAAAATCATCAGCAGACCGAGGTAACCCAGGATGGGGTAGACGTTGCTGACCAGGGACTGGAAGCCGATGAAGGACAGGATGAAGCCGATGATGCAGGATGCGGCGTATACGGGGTAGAAGCGCTGTGGGTTATTGCGGGTCAGGCGCTTGCCCAGCGCGTAGAACATACCGATGGCAGTGTTAAAGACCATGCCGTAGATAACGAAGGTCATCAAGATACCAAGAACTGGGTGGATGCCCGTAATCAGCTTCAACACCGGCATATCCTCGCCGTTGACGTCCTTAGCCTCGAAGAAGAGGGCGAAGACGAGCAGGGCCAGCAGGATGAGGTAGAGGAAACCACCGATGAGGCCGCCGATGCCCACGGCGCGGTTATCTAGGAAGTTACCGCCGATGACGATGGACATGGACACGGCCGTCATGACGTTCAGGCCGGTGTAGTTCAGGGCGGAGAGCCACCAGTTCGGCAGCGAGGTATCGACGTTATCGATGGCCCAGGTGTTTAGGGATGCAAAGTCCACATCAGCCGTAAGGATGGTGTAGCCAGTGGCCAGCACCACGAAGATGATGATGAACGGGGTGATGGTACCGATGACGCGGGTAACGCGGTCCACGTCCATAAGACCCACCAGCAGCACGAGGATCAGCATGACGGTGCCGCCGACCCACACGGGGATGCTGGGGAATTGCTGGTTGATATTGGAGCCACCACCGGCGAACATGACGAAGCCGATGGAAAACAGCGTAATCAGCGTGGACCAGTCCAAGATCTTGGCGGTGACTGGTGAAGCGATCTTGTTGTAGACAGCGGTGTGCTCCACCGCCTGGAAATAGGAGCCCAGTTGCAGGATGGACACGCCGGTGACCATCATGAGGGCGGCGGCGAGGGCGATGCCCCACAGGCCCCATTCACCGAAAGCTACGAAGTACTGCATGGCTTCTTGGCCCGAGGCAAAGCCTGCGCCCACCACGACGCCAATAAACGCCATGGAAATTCCGATTGCGCGTTTAATCATGAGGGGAGAAACTCTCTTACTCACACTCGCCGGGCCCGGCTTTGGGAACGCGCGGGCCCGGATCGACGGTCGATTTATCACGTGTGTGTATCTAATAGAATCACATTTCACCCGTTACTTCACAGCTGAAATCGCGTCACTTTAGTATTTTTCTACCCCGACCTCAGGCCGCATGCGCCCCCTGCGCTGCCCTAAGTACCTGCACGTTGTTAAGTATTGCGGCGAAAGTATGCGTCTAGGCTCTCGAACATCCGGGGGTATTAATTTGCGCCCTCGATGAGGTCCTTGCGGGCGCGCGCCACGCGGGAGCGGATGGTGCCGACGCGCACCCCGGCGATCTTGGCAGCTTCCTCATAGGTATAGCCCAGCACCTGGGTGAGGATGAGGGCTTCGCGGCGGTCGGCTGGCAGGGCATCGATAAGCGCCCGGGCATCTATCCAATCGCTCCAGGAACCTGAGTTTTCCGCGGCGGAGCTCATAGCGTCCTCGTATTGCGTGGCGGACTTGCGGGGCCGGGCCATATCGTGGCGGATATTATCCACCCACACGCGCCGGGCCAGCGAGAGCAGCCAGGTGCGTGCGGAAGAGCGGGCGGCAAAGCGCGGCAAGGCGCCAATGACGCGCAGGTAGGTCTCCTGGGTGAGGTCGTCGGCGATTTCGGGGCCACCCAGGTGGGCGAGCAGGCGCCAGACATCATCCTGGGTGGCCTTGATGAACTCCGTAAGCGCTGCTCGGTCGCCGCGCCCAGCCCGGAGGGCGAGCTCGGTGACGCGGGCGTCGTCTGTTGCGGAGTGGTGTGTCACCTGAATGAATCTACCAGTAGCTCCTGCATTTCTTATCCAAGGTTGCGGTGGCTGGGGCAAAAGCAAGCGGCTTATGCGCGGAAAAGGTAGCGCAGCGCCGTTATACGTAGTAAGCTATGGGTTGTCCGTGATTGATAATTGACCCCAAATTATCGAGTGATTGCCAGGAGGCAAAGACATACCATGACTGATTCCACCGCTGATGACATCTTGAACAAGGGACAGCGTCCCGCAGGCAAGGGCACCACGACCCGCCCTTCCGGCCAGCCCGTTCCTTCTGAGAACACGTCCGTGACCGCCGGACCCCAGGGTCCGGTCGCGCTTAACGATATTCACCTCATTGAAAAGCTCGCCCACTTCAACCGCGAGCGCGTGCCCGAGCGTACCCCGCACGCCAAGGGCCACGGCGCCTACGGTGAGCTGCACATCACCGAAGATGTGTCCGCCTACACCAAGGCTAAGGTCTTCCAGAAGGGCACCGTCACCCCGATGATGGGCCGTTTTTCCACCGTCGCTGGCGAGCAGGGCTCCCCGGATACCTGGCGCGATGTGCACGGCTTTGCCCTCCGCTTCTACACCGAAGACGGCAACTTCGACATCGTGGGCAATAACACCCCGGTATTCTTCCTGCGCGATGGCATGAAGTTCCCGGACTTCATCCACTCCCAAAAGCGCCTGGGCTCCAATGGCCTGCGCGATGCCGATATGCAGTGGGATTTCTGGACCCGCAACCCGGAATCCGCCCACCAGGTGACCTACCTGATGGGTGACCGCGGCACCCCGAAGACCACCCGCCACCAAAATGGCTACGGTTCCCACACCTTCCAGTGGGTCAACGAAGACGGCGAGGCATTCTGGGTGAAGTACCACTTCATCTCCCGCCAGGGTGTAGAGAACTTCACTGATGAAGAGGCCACCGTGGAAGCTGGCCAGAACCCAGATAGCCACCGCGCGGATCTCTACAACGCCATCGAAGAGGGCAACTACCCCATCTGGGATGTCAAGGTGCAGATCATGCCGCTTGCGGAGGCAGAGGACTACCGCTTCAACCCCTTCGATCTGACCAAGGTCTGGTCCAAGAAGGACTACCCGCTGCACGATGTGGGCTACTTCGAGCTCAACCGCAACCCGCGCAACTTCTTTGCCCAGATCGAGCAGGTTGCACTCGATCCCTCCAATATCGTGCCGGGTGTTGGCCTATCTCCGGATAAGATGCTTCAGGCCCGCGTCTTTGCCTATGCAGATCAGCAGCGCTATCGCATCGGGCCGAACTACAAGCACTTGCCGGTCAACCAGCCTCGTAATGCGGAGAAGGTCAATACCTACGAGCACGAGGGTCCAATGCAGTACTTCTACAATGCACCAGAGGATCCGGTGTACTCGCCCAACCGCCATGCGAAGGGTACGGGCGTGCTTGATGATGCCTCCGTCAACAACCGCGAGGACCTAGAGACCACCACTGCGGCGGACCTCTACGTGAACCCGGATCCCCACGGTCAGGACTTGGTCCGCGCGCCGTACGTACGCCACGCGGAAGACGATGACTTCGTCCAAGCG
This sequence comes from Corynebacterium sp. KPL2838, assembly GCF_040225455.1. Lineage (NCBI taxonomy): Bacteria > Bacillati > Actinomycetota > Actinomycetes > Mycobacteriales > Corynebacteriaceae > Corynebacterium > Corynebacterium sp. KPL2838. The sequence goes on from NZ_JBEHFT010000007.1 coordinate 10,904, forward strand.
CGCGACCTGTACGAAAACGTCTACGACGATGCCGCCAAGGAGCGCTTGGTCACCAATATCACCAACGCGATGGCCGGCGTGTCCGAAGAAACCGAAGAGCGCGTGTACCAGTACTGGACCAACGTCCACCCGGATCTGGGCCAGCGCGTGCGCGAGGTCTTTGCCGAAAAGAAGTAGCTCGCCACTGAGGTTGTACTGCTTCTTAGAGGCATAAAATACAGGCCGCCTTCGACCAACCCCACGTCCTCAACCCACAGCGAGTTGCTGTGAGTTGGGTGCAGCGGAGACAGTTGGTCGAAGGCGGCCTGTACGTTAGGCGGTATTAATCGCAGCGGCGCATATTGTCTGAGACAAAGCTAGGAGCGCCCTGCTTGATCCATTTGTCCACGTCATAACACGGTTCGCTCATTCCAGAAGTAGCTACACCGATTGGCTCAATAATTGTCCACTCGCCTTCGCTAAATCGCGCCCATACGGTCCAATCTGTTTGGTCTTTGCCAAAGTGAGCCCAGGCACCGTCACAATCTATAACCACAATGTTGTCCATTTTGGGGACAATGGGAGCAAAGGACGCGGGGGAGCAATCGCCCTTGGCCTGCGTGGTGGTTGTGGTGACCGTGACTTCCTTTGGAGTGGGTTGTTGTGCCTGCGTCTTTTTGGGTGAGGTCGCAGGGGCATCGGTTGTAGTGGCTGCCGTGCCTTCCGCGGAGCTTGCAGATCCGGAACTGGATTGCGCCACGGCATCAGAAAACTGGGGCTCACTGGGGTGGGCGGAGGTATCGGCATCATCGGCGCAGGACACCAATGCCATGCACAGCGGAAACGCGGCCGCGCACGCTAGCGTGCGGGAGAACGGGGGTTTCAGGGGGATAGGCATGTCTTAATAGTAGATTCTCTTTGTTATGCGTGGGGATCGGCGCGCCTGCGGAAAGGGAATGACCTGCAGCGATAGGTTACTAGCATGACCAAACGCCTTGCCTCGACCGCGCCCACCGCGTCCGCGAGCTCTTCGCGGTGGCGCAATTTCTTCCTGCTCGTATTGCTCGCCGTACCGCTTATCGTTGGTACCGCAGTGGCGGCCTGGGCGCAGTGGGAACCGGCGCATGCGTGGTCGAGCGCCGCGCAGCCTTATGGCGCACCACAGGCGAATTCGGCATCGCTGGAGCTTAAGGAAGCCGCCGAGGCCGCCAGCCGCGCCCAAGCGCAGGCCAGCATCCTGAAATCCGGCGCAGATCGCTTGAACAAGGGTACTAGTGAGCTGGATAAGGGTGCTGGGGAATTAGGCGAGGGCGTCGAAAAGCTCGCCGACGGCTCGCAAGAGCTGGTCTCGGGCCTTAACCAGCTGCAGTCCGGGACCAATACCCTCGGCGGAGGGGCGACGGAGCTGGCCAATACCGTCGGCGGGGCCGTCGACCAGGTCGTGGGCCTGGGGGCCGTCCAAGGCCAAATCTTGGAAGCCATCGATGGTACGGTGCGCGACCTGGAGGGAAATGATTCCAAGGAAGCGAAACAAGTCCGCTCCCAGCTGGGAGATCTGCGCAAGCAGGTGGAAAACTTCCGCCTCGATGAATCCCTGACCGGGGAGTTGAAAAAGCTGAAGGATGGCTCGCGCGATCTCTCCAATCAGCTGGCGGTAAGCGGCTATGCCTATCACGATGGCATCAACCAGGCTGTGGCAGGCGCGCAGCAGCTCAACCAGTCCATCGCGGAGCTCAATAGCCGCGTGGATGAGGCGCTCGATGGGGTGGGCCAGCTTGACGATGGCGCCGGCAAGCTCACCGGCATGGCCGAACAAAACCAATCGAACCTGGTAGAGGTGCAGCGTGCCCTGCCTCCCGCGCACGTGGCTGCAGAGGAAGATGCACGCCAGCTGAGCCCGGTCATCGCCATGCTCATTTCCGCGCTCGTCCTCTTGGCTGGATCCGCGGCCGGGGTGGCGTGGAAATTGGGATTCCGCCCGTGGCTGATGGTTCTCGGTGGATCGCTGGCAGCGGTGGCTATCGGGGAGATCCTGCTTTACGTCCTGTCCATCGGCCTTACCCCCATCGCCGCGGTGGCCGCCGGAGGGGCGCTGTTCTTGGGTGCCCTGTCCTCCGCGCTTATCGTGCGGGGCCTGCTCGAACTGTGTGGCATGACCGTGGGATCGATCCTCGCCGCGATCTTTGGCATTGGGCAGACCGCGTTGGTGGGGTGGCTGTGGAAATCCGCGGCCATCGCCGGGGTGGACAAGGTGTGGCAGGTTGTAGCTAACCTTTTGCCGCTCAACTGGACAACGGCCGCCGTCACCGTGGCGGGTAACGATGGTGAGGCAGTGGTGCTGTGGACTGGCCTTGCCGTTTTGGGCGCTATCACTCTTGTAGGTCTGAGTGCAGTGAAATGGCTCGTGCCTGCCAGGGAGAACCCAAAAACAGCCGCTAAAGTCTGAAATTTAATACTTAAATGGCCAAAAGTTTGTATAAAGCTGGCAATGGTTTGCCAGCGCTATGGCTGGAATACGAGGAGTGTTATTCTTACTAGTGCTCACACCGCCTACTTAGGGGGTAGGCGAACGGCTTGCGCCGTTGTGAGTGATAGGGAATAGGGGCGACGCGGTGCTGTAGGGGCGCCGCGTCGTTTCCCGTTTTTACCCAAAGGTATATATTCACGGCGGGCCAGGGTTGATAAATGCGGCCCACGGCAGGAATGTGCGCTACCACACAGCAATGTTTAGCATTAGCCATACGTCTTTTGGCTAATGGCGTGCGCCATGCGGGCGCCAGTGACTTTTAAAGGAGCGCAATGCAGACCTCCCTAGGGCTGACCCTGATGGGACTGGCCATCATCTTTGTGACGGTGGGAATCCTCATCCGTGGCCGCGTTAATCCCATTATTCCCATGACCTTGGTGCCCGTCATCGGCGCTGTGATAACAGGCTTCGGCGTAGAAGATATCGCGGATTTCTTTGGCGAAGGCTTAAGTTCTGTCATCAACGTCGTGGTGATGTTCATCTTCGCCATCATTTTCTTTGGCATTTTGCAGGATGTGGGGCTTTTTACCCCGGTGATCCGCAGCCTCATCAAGGCGACCCGCGGCAATGTCATGGCCGTGACTATAGGCACGGCCGCCATCGGCATCGTGGCGCACCTCGATGGATCGGGTTCCACGACCTTCCTTATTACGATTCCCGCATTGCTGCCGCTGTACCGGGCGCTGCACATGTCGCGTTATGTGCTGATTACCATCGTGGTCCTAGCCGCTTCGGTGATGAATATGGTCCCGTGGGGCGGACCATTGGGGCGTGCCGGTGCGGTGGTTGAGCAAGACCCGAACGATATCTGGCTGCACTTATTGCCCATCCAAGGTGTGGCAGTGGTCCTCATCTTCGCCATTGCCGCCCTGTTGGGATGGCGCGAAAAGAGCCGCTTAGCCAAGCTGCAGGAAAGCGGCGAGATTAAGGGCACCATCTCAGTGGACGTGAATTCCTTGGCGGATGATTTTTCCGCCAAGCAGGCTGAGGAACAACAGAAACTCGGGTTCAGGTACCGGAAATCCCGGTGGGTTACTATCGCGAATATCGTCGTTGCCTTGGCCGTGCTCGCAGCCCTGCTTTCGGGCTTGCTGCCACCGGCACCCGCGTTCCTTATTGCTACCACCATTGCCTTGGTGGTGAACTTCGACGGCGCGATGGAGCAGGGCGATGCCTTGCGGCGTCACGCCCCCAACGCCTTGTCCATGGCCGGAGTGATCATTGCAGCCGCGATGTTTTTGGGCGTGCTCAATGAGACCAAGATGCTAGAAGAAATCGCGCTGAGCCTGGTGAATATTCTCCCGGAAGGAGTGGCGCCGTATCTGCACGTCATCGTGGGATTCTTTGGGGTTCCGCTAGATCTGTTGACCTCCACGGATGCGTATTACTTCTCGGTATTGCCCATCGTCCAGGGTACGGTGGAGTCCTTCGGCGTCAGCGGTATGGGCGCTGCGAGCGCTCTCATTATCGGCAACGTGGTGGGAACCTTCGTCTCCCCATTTTCGCCAGCACTGTGGCTGGCGCTGGGACTGGCGGACGGTCAGATGGGCAAGTACCTCAAGATAGCCTTCCCCATCGCATGGGTATTTTCCATCATCCTCGTCGCCATCGTCTTCTTTACCGGAATGCTGGCCTAAGCGGGCTCTGGAATCCAGGGCCTTGTAGGCATGGAAAAAGCCCGCAGTTTCCTGCGGGCTACTGTCGGGATAACAGGATTTGAACCTGCGACCTCTTCGTCCCGAACGAAGCGCGCTACCAACCTGCGCCATATCCCGGTCTACTGCTTAAAAGCAGTACTGAAATACTTTAACGCACGGTGAATGCGATCGGCAAAACGGCAGGTCTAGTCCACCTCAGTGATCCTCAGCAGGGTGGCCGAGGGGCGGCAGAATAAACGCACCGGGGCGAATTTGGACGTGCCCAAGCCATTGGAGACGTGCATCTTCATAGGGCCGAAATCATGCAGGCCCTGTGCGCGCGGGCGGTCGATGCCGCAATTGGTCACGATGGCGCGCGAACCGGGCAGGCACACCTGCCCACCGTGGGTATGGCCGGAAAGGGAGAGCTGGTAACCATCGGCGGCGAACTTTTCGAGCACGCGCGGCTCGGGGGCGTGGAGCAGGGCAAGCGATAGATCGGCATCCTCGTGGGGTGGGCCGGCGATTTCGGAATAATCGTCCAAGTCGTGGTGCGGATCGTCCACTCCGGCCACGGCAAGGCGAACATTGCCCACCTTGAACTCGTGACGTGCCTGGTTGCCGTCGTACCAACCGTGCTCCACGAAGGCCGCGCGCATGCCGCGCCAAGGAAGGTCAACGTAGGAGGGCTCGCGCTTTTTCCCCAGCAGGTATTTGAAGGGGTTGACCGGGCGCGGCGCCCAATAATCATTGGTGCCAAACACGAAGACGCCGGGCCGGGCGAGCAGCGGGCCGAGCGCGCGCAGGGTATCGGGCACGGCCTGCTTATCGGAGAGGTTATCGCCGGTATTGACCACGAGGTCTGGCTCCAGTGCATCGAGGGCGGAGACCCAGTCGATCTTGGTCTGCTGTCCCGGGATCATGTGCAGGTCAGAAATGTGAAGCAGGCGGAACTCTTCTTCGCCGCGCAGGGTGCCCTTGGGAAGGAGTGGAAGGGTAAATTCCTTGAGCTCGAATTTCGTGAGCTCGCTAAAGCCCCAAGCAGCAACACCTAGGCCTGCGGCGACGCCGCCAAGAATCCGTTGAAGTTTCACAGCTTCTACACTACCTGCCTTAAATGGACGTATATTGAAAGGCATGAGCGAGCTAAAAGATACTATCCGAGCAGATCTGAAAACGTCGATGAAGGCCAAGGAAAAGCAGCGCACCAGCGCCATTCGCGCGCTGCTCGCGGCAATCCAGGCCGAAGAAACCACTGGCTCCCGCCACGAGCTGGAGGATGAAGATATCCTCAAGGTCATCGCGCGCGAGATTAAAAAGCGCCGCGAGTCCGCAGAGGTCTATGAAGAAAATGGCCGCCCGGAATTGGCAGAGGCCGAGCTTGTCGATGTCCCCTTCTTCGAGGCCTACCAGCCGCGCCAGCTCGATGATGCGGAGCTTAAGGCTTTGGTAGAAGAAGCAATTGCTGAGGTAGAAAAAGAAAACGGCGAAGCACCCACCATGAAGCAGATGGGTGCGGTCATGAAGGTTGCCAATGCAAAAGCCGCCGGCCAAGCCGACGGCAAGCGCCTTTCCGCAGAGGTAAAAGGCCAGCTTAACTAATCTTTAGCGGCCGAGGAGATTGCGGATATCGTTGCGGAAGTTATCGATATCTTCCTGGCGGATTCCAAAGTCCTCTGGGCTGAGGTTCAATCCGCCGCCGTTATTTCCTCCCCAGTTGCTCACACCGGTAGTGTTCCCGCTGCCGGTGTTATTTTGTGCGCCGGTCGTATTCGCACTGCCCACGCCGCTGGAGGGAGATTGGGTGGCAGAGGTGCCATCGGAAAGCTGCAGGGTAATCTCGGCGCCGTCCTTCCTGCCATCCTTGCCGGTAATCGCGCGCACCACTCGACCGTAGGGAACATCCCCGCCGACAACGCGGGAGGTTTTTACCACATAGCCCTTGGCCTCAAGGGTGCTGCGGGCCTGTGACTCGTTTTTCCCGCGCAAGCTATCGAGCAACTTATCCCCGGTGGTGCCGTCATCGTATTTCTTGTTGTAGTTGGGCAGCCCGCCCTGGGTAGCTTGCGGCAGCTGCGATGCCATGGTGAAAAATGTCTGCGCGGGCTCTAAGCCACCAAAGAGGTTGCCGGAGCCGGTGCACTGGCGCACGGGTGAGGTACACAGCGGCTGGGTATCGGTGCCGTCGTTATAAATATAAGGAGCGGCGGCGAGCCCGTCGTTGAATCCCAAAAATGCCGAGGACTGGTTGGACTCGGTGGTACCGGTCTTGGCGGCGATGGGAGAGCTAAAGCCAGCAGCCTGGGCGGCATCCTTGGCGGTTCCCTGCGTGGCATCTTCAGACAGCGCATTGGCTAGGGCGTGGGCTACATCCTGGTCTACCGCCTGCTCGCACGGGGTTTCCTTGAGGTAGACCTCGTTGCCATTCTTGTCCAGGACCTCGTCAATGGGATTGGGCTCGCACCACCGGCCATTGGAGGCAATCGTTGCGCCGACATTGGATAGTTCCAGCGGATTTACCGGGTTGGGGCCCAGGGTAAAGGAACCGGAATTGGCGTCCTTTGTGCGCTGCGCAATGGAAGTGTCCTTATCAAAGGTGCCCTTTTCGTCGTAGGAGCGCAGGCCGAGGCGTACCGCCATATCTACGATGGGTGCCACGCCAACCTGTTCGGTGAGCTTGATAAATGGCGTATTGGGCGAGTGGGCCAAGGCCTCTTGCAGTGTCATCGTGGCCTTATAGTTGCCCGCGTTTTCCACACAGTAGCGGTTGGCGGGGCAGTTATCGGCGCCGCCGTGGCCAAGGCCTTCGGCCTCATAGCGGGTGGGCACATCCACCGTATTCTTAATGCCGTAGCCAGCCTCGAGGGCGGCCGCGGCGGTAAAGGCCTTAAAAACCGAGCCGGCGCCATTGCCCACCAAGGAGTTGGTCTGCGGCAGCAGGGTTTCATTATTATCTTGGTCCAGCCCGTACGCACGGGAAGAGACCATGGCCAAGACCTTGCGGTCTGACGTGCCCGGTTCGATAACGTTCATCACCTCGGCGACGCCCTGAGCATTCGGGTTGGTGCGCGACTGCACCGCAGATAGCGCCGTATCCTGCACCTGCGGGTCCAACGTGGTCTTTACGGTATATCCACCGTTGGCAAGCTGATCTTGGTCCATACCCTTTTCCTCAAGGTACTGCAGCACAAAATCGCAGAAAAAGCCGCGATCAGCTGCGCCGATGCAGCCATTGTCCAAGGTATTGGGCCGCTTGCCGACGCCCAATTCTTCCCCCTTATACTCATCCGCATCCGCCTGCTCCAGATAGCCGTTATCCGCCATGGACTGCAGCACGACGTTGCGGCGGTCAAGCACCTCTTCCTCATTGGTATAGGGGTTGAGGCGCTCTGAGGACTGCACCATGCCCGCCAGCATCGCCGCCTGCGGCACCGTGAGGTCCGCGGCGTGGCTATCAAAGTAGGTCCGCGCGGCGGCCTCCACGCCGTAGGCATGGTTGCCAAAAGAGACCAAGTTGAGGTAATTGGTGAGGATTTCCTTCTTATCCAATTCCTCATTCATCTGCGTTGCCATGCGCATTTCACGCAACTTGCGGGTGACGGATTGCTCGGTCGCCGCGGCCCGTTCTTCATCGTTTTGTGCGGAGACGAGCAGGAGGTAGTTCTTGACGTACTGCTGGTCAATGGTGGACGCGCCCTGGGATACCCCGCCGGAGGTGAGGTTGGTCCACAGGGCGCGGAAATTGCCTTGGAGATCAACGCCGCCGTGCTCGTAAAAGCGTTCGTCTTCAATGGAGACGATGGCGTTTTTCATCGCGTCCGAAATCTCGTCAGCATCTACGGGGTGGCGGCGTTGGCTATAGACATAGGCCATATCTTTGCCTGAGGCATCCTGCACCGTGGTAACACCAGGGATATTGCCCGCTGTTAGATCTTGCAGGTCCGATTGCATGGTCTGGTTGGTGCGGGCGATCGCCACGCCGGAAATGCCCGCAAAGGGGGCGAGCGCGAGCGCGATGAGCGCGGCTACCAAGACCGTGGACAGGGCTATCTTGGACAAAGATTTGAAGACAGTCACCCCCAATACCCTACGTGGTCTGCCTAGCAATGGGGAAGGTGACCTGCACCCCCTAAAGTGTGACCTCGTAGACAATTCCGCGTTCTAGTGAATAGACTCAGGCCTCGGTACATAGTATTCCGTCTGGGAAGGAGAACACTCACCCATGACCGTTCGAGTGAAGACTGCGGGAATGTCCAATACAGCCCGAAATCCCGAGCGTGGTGAGTGGGTCACTCAAGCAAAGTGCCGCAATGAGGACCCAGACGCATTATTTGTGCGCGGCGCTGAACAGCGCAAAGCTGCCGTCATTTGCCGCCACTGCCCGGTATTAACGGAATGCCGCGCAGATGCCCTTGATAACCGCGTGGAATTTGGCGTGTGGGGCGGGTTGACCGAGCGCCAGCGCCGCGCGCTGCTGCGCAAGAACCCCCACATCACTGACTGGGCCAATTACCTGGCTAAGGGCGGCGAACTCGTCGGTATTTAAGGCGGTCAGAGGGGTAATTGCCCGCCCGCCAGCGGTGACGCTCCGGAATAGGGGCGGCATAAGTCGTATTAAATCGCTAGAATGAAACCCATGACTAAATGGGAATACGCAACCGCACCAGTACTGACCCACGCCACCAAGCAGATCCTTGACTCTTGGGGCGAAGACGGATGGGAATTGGTCTCCATCACCCCTGGCCCGAACCCGGAGAACGTGGTGGCCTACTTCAAGCGCGAGGTGGCAGGGTAAATGAGCTTTTCCGCTCGCTTGACAGAGCTAGGGGTGGAGCTGCCGGGCGTCGCTAAGCCGCTGGCTTCCTATGTGCCCGCGCTGCGCGTGGGTAACCAGGTATGGACCTCTGGCCAGCTTCCCTTGGTGGATGGCTCCCTGCCGGTGACCGGCAAGGTCGGCGCTGAAGTCACCACGGAGCAGGCCCAAGAACAGGCTCGCACCGCCGTCCTCAATGCCCTGGCGGCCGTTGATGCGGAGATCGGGCTGGACAATATCTCCCGCGTGATCAAGATCGTTGGCTTCGTGGCCTCGGATCCCAGCTACGAAGAACAGCCCGCGGTGGTTAACGGGGCATCGGATTTCATCGGGGAGGTATTCGGCGAGGCTGGCACGCACGCGCGTTCTGCAGTTGGCGTTGCCGCCTTGCCTAAGAATGCCCCGGTGGAGATCGAATTGATCGTAGAGATCGCTGAGTGATCGGTTAGGCTGGTAGGCATGGAGCACCCCGCATACAGTCAATTGCGTCCCGTAAGCCAATCCGTCGGCGTAGTTCTTTGTGATAATCCCAGCTATACCGCCCTCGAGGGCACGAATACCTGGATTATCAGCGCCGCTGAAGACTCTCGGTCGATCGTCGTAGACCCGGGGCCGGAGGATGAAGGCCACCTCAACGTTGTGCATCGCCATGCCGGTGAGGTGGCTTTGATTCTGCTTACCCACCGCCACGATGACCACGCTTCGGGCGCGCAACGGCTCCGGCAGATGACCGGCGCGCCCATCCGCGCCTTCGATCCTAGCTATTGCAATGGCGCGGAGGCATTGCAGAAGGGTGAAATCCTGACTTTGGAAGGCATCACCCCGCAACTGGAGGTCCTGCATACGCCGGGCCACACCGCGGACTCCACGTCCTTTTTCGTGTGGAGCGGGGAGGTAGAAAATTCCCGGCTAGAAGGCATTGTTACCGGCGATACCATCGCGGGGCGCCACACCGTTTTGCTCTCAGAAACGGACGGCGATTTGGCCGATTACCTGCATGCCCTGGATGTGCTGGAATCTCGCGGCAAGGATGTTCCGATCTTCCCGGGCCACGGGCCGGATTTGGAGGATACCTCGCAGGTGGCGCGCAAGTACATTGACCGCCGGCATTACCGCTTGGATCAGATCCGGGAAATCCGCTCCCGGCTGGGTGATGACGTGGGCCTGACCACCTTGGTCAATGAAATGTATGACGATGTGGATCCGGTGCTGCGCCATGCCGCTGAGCAATCTACGCGCACCGCGTTGAAGTACCTCGACGGTACCGACAGCTAACGCGCGGCGCGGCAGGAAGCCTGCTAAAACGCATATTCCCTCCACCCTTAGTGCTTATGCACGGGGGCGGAGGGGATTTTTGGTTTTATCGCGCGCGGCGGGCGAGGTGTTCGGTATCGACGATGAGCACGGACTTGCCCTCGAGGCGAATCCAGCCGCGGTGGGCGAAGGTAGCCAGGGCCTTGTTGACGGTCTCGCGGGAAGCGCCGACCAACTGGGCAATCTCTTCCTGGGTGAGATCGTGGTTGACGCGCAGCGCGCTGCCTTCCTGGACACCAAAGCGGTTAGCCAGCTGCAGCAGGGTCTTGGCAACACGGCCAGGCACGTCGGTGAAGATAAGGTCCGCCAGGTTGGCGTTAGTGCGGCGCAGGCGGCGGGCCAGCACGCGCAGCAGCTGCTGGGCGATGGCGGGGTGATCGCTAACCCACTTATCCAGCAGCTCGGAGTTCATGGTGGCGGCCTGGACCTCAGTCACGCAGACGGCGGACGAGGTACGTGGGCCTGGATCGAAGATGGAGAGCTCGCCGAACATATCGGACGGGCCCATCACGGTCAGGAGGTTTTCGCGGCCATCCGGGGCGTGACGGGCGAGCTTAATCTTGCCGGAGGTGATGATATACAAACGGTCACCGGGCTCGCCTTCATCGAAGATGGTGGTACCGCGCGGGAAGCGCACTGTCTCCATCTGCTCGAGAAGATTCTGCACTGCTACGGGATCAACGCCTTGGAAGATTCCGGCGCGGGAGAGGGTGTCCTGTACGCCTTCCACGTTTTACTCCTTGGATGTCGACTGCGAAAAGTCACTAAAGTGCTTGGGCCACATCCTTTTGCGGGCTCCAGGGAGGCACGCTAATGCGGAACAAGCGGGGTCAATTTTTAGCGTACCCCATTTTACAGTGCAGTTCGTCACTTTTGGGTACTGCCCTAGTTTCGTTTACATAACAGAAATGGGATCACGTACGCCCCCAGCGTTACAGCCAGCGCGTTTTCTATTAATCCGCGAAGACAATCGCTTCCAATTTTTCCATGAGGAGCGCGAAAAGGGCGATGCCGAGCGGAACAAAAATAACAAGTGAAATCATGTATTCCTATCCTACTAAGCTTGGCGGCATGAGTTCATCACTGTCGGCCACCGCGGCCCCGAGCAAGAGAGCGCCCGTCATTAATGAGCGATTGGCACGCGAACACCCCGATGCGCAGTGCGAGCTCGATTTTGACTCTCCCCTCCAGCTCTTGGTGGCTACGGTGCTCTCCGCGCAGTGCACGGATGCGCGCGTGAACTCGGTAACCCCTGAGCTTTTCCGCACCTATCCCACTGCGGCCGATTATGCGGCGGCCAGGCGGGAGGACCTGGAGGCAATCCTGCGGCCGCTGGGGTTTCAGCGGGCAAAGGCGGGGCATCTCATGGGCATTGGTGAGCGCCTAGTTTCTGAATTCGACGGCGAGGTGCCGCAGACCGTAAAGGAACTGACCTCCCTGCCTGGGGTGGGCCGCAAGACGGCGCTGGTGGTGCTGGGCGATGCCTTCGGGGTACCGGGCCTTACCGTGGATACGCACTTTAGTCGCCTGATGCAGCGCCTAGAGCTGACGGGAGAGAAGACGCCGGTGAAGATAGAAAGGGACATCGCCAAGCTCATTGCAGAGGCCGAGTGGACGATGTTTTCCCACCGCGTCATTTTTCACGGCCGGCGCGTCTGCCACGCCCGGAACCCGGAGTGTGGGAATTGCGTGGTGCGGGATCTGTGCCCGGCTGCATTAAGCTAGCGGTATGAAAAAATACGTCTTCGGCACCGTCATTGCGGCCATTGTCATCGCACTCCTCGTGGTGGTGGGGGTCATGCAGCTGCGTGGGGATGACACCGGCACAGGCGATTCGGCGCAGGCCCCTAGCGCGGGCTCAGGCTTGGCGGGCGACCAAGACGTAGCAGAGCGCCCAGATTGCCCCGCGGGGCCCATCGCCGGGGTGGATCTGGAATGCCTAGGCGGCGACGATGCCGGTGAGGGAGACAAGGCGGATGAGGGCATTACCATCGCCAACGTGTGGGCGTGGTGGTGCGAGCTGTGCCGCGCGGAATTGCCCCACCTGGACGAGGTGGCAGAATCCCACCCTGATTGGAAGGTCATTGGGGTGCACGCGGATAAAAACGCCGCCAACGGGGCCGCATTCCTCAATGACGTGGGAGTAGACCTCCCGAGCTTCCAGGATCCGAATAATAGCTTCGCGGGCACGCTGGGCCTGCCTGGCGTGGTTCCCGTGACCGTGATTCTCCGCGATGGGGAAGTGATCAAGCAGGCGGCGCAGCCGTTTACCTCTGCGGCCGAGATCGAAAAGACGGTTGAGGAGGCGCTTGCCGGATGAGTAAATTATGGCCCGAATACGCGCCCGAGTGGATAAAACCCGCGCTGGGCGTCGATCCGAGTCAGGTGCAAGAGCTTATTGGGCAGCGGCAAGCATCCCAGCTCAATGGCTCGGAGGAAGAAGTGCCAGTCAAGCGGGAAGCCGCGGTGCTGATGCTGCTTAGCGGGAACAGTGTGGAGGATGGCGAAATTTTGCTTACGCACCGCTCGCCGTCCCTGCGCTCGCATTCCGGGCAGATTGCCTTTCCCGGCGGCCGGCGGGATCCGGGCGATACCTCGCTGGTAGATACCGCCCTGCGGGAGGCGTGGGAGGAAACCGATCTGCAGCGCCACACGGTCACGCCCTTAGAGCAGTGGGAACAGCTGCATATTCGCGCCACGGGGAATCCGGTAAGCCCAATTTTGGCCCACTGGGCGGAGCCGGGTGAGGTCTATCCCGCTAGCCCGGCGGAGACCGATGATGTGTTCTTCGTCCCGATCAGGGAGCTCATTGACCCCCGCAACCGCCTGCTGGTGGGATTCAAGCAGTGGCAAGGGCCGGCGTTTTATGCCAATGACTACGTGATTTGGGGCTTTACTGCCGGGGTGCTGGCAGCATTATTGGATCATTCTGGGTGGAGCGTACCGTGGGATAACAATTCGGTCATAGACCTGCGTGACACCCTCAAAAAGTCCCGCAATAATGAGAAGATGTCCTAATTGCCCGTGCGCTTAAGGCGCCGGAGGACGCACGAGATTTCGATCGAGAAAGAACCAAAGCCATGACTGCTGCGCTCGTTGTTGACGGCCTGATTGTGCTTGCCGTATTAGCAGTATTGCTAAGTGGTTGGCGCAATGGTGCGCTTGCCGCGGTGCTCTCCGCCATTGGCGTGGGTGCGGGCCTCGTGGTGGGCATCGCTGTAGCGCCCAGTGTACTGCGCACAGTGGAGGAGCCTTCGCTGCGCCTGCTCCTGCTCGTGGGAATCCTAGTTTTGCTGGTGGGTATTGGGCAGATCATTGGTTCCTCCTTGGGCACCAGCGTGCGCGACCGCATGAAGGCGCGCACCACCCAGCGGATAGATTCGCTATTCGGCGCGGTCTTTCAGTCCTTCATCGCGCTCATCGTCATCTGGATGATTTCCATTCCCGTGGCCACCAATTTGGGCGGATCCGCGGGGCAGGGGCTGCGCGATTCCCGCATCCTGAGCAACCTCAACGCGGCCGCCCCGACGCGCCTGGCCTCCCTTCCCAATGGCGTGGCGGCGATGCTCAATGAATCGGGGCTTCCGCCCTTGGTCTCGCCGTGGGAAACCTCCATCAGCGGCAAGGACGTCGAGGACCCCGCCCCAGATGTGCAGGATCCGGAGCTGGTGCGCAGCATCCGACCGTCTATCATTCATGTGCTTGGCGATGCCGAAGAGTGCTCCCGCCGCCTCATGGGCTCCGGTTTTGTGGTGGACAATGACTATGTGGTCACCAATGCCCACGTGGTGGCCGGCACCCAAACGGTGAGGTTGGATACGAAGCTGGGGTTGAAAGACGCCACGGTGGTCTACTACAACCCAGAGGTCGATATCGCCGTCTTGCACGCGCCGGATTTGGGCATCCAGCCCTTGCCGTGGGCGCAGCAGCCGGCCCAGACCGGCGACGATGCCATGGTCATGGGTTTCCCACACTCCGGCCCCTTTAATGCGGAAATGGCCCGCGTGCGCGATCGCATCACCATCGCCGGGCCAGATATCTACTCCCAAGGCCGGGTAGAGCGCGATTCCTATACGGTGCGCGGCAATATCCAACAGGGCAACTCAGGCGGCCCCCTGGTCAATACCGCGGGCGAGGTCTTGGGCGTTATCTTCGGCGCCTCAGTGGATGATTCTGAGACCGGATACGCGCTGACCGCAGACGAGGTCATCGGCCACATTGGGGATGTCACCCAGTTGAAACGCCCGGTAGAAACGGGCGAGTGCGTGGCGCACTAGCTTTCGTATTAGATCCGCGTGGGGTATGTCTCCCCACGCGCCGTCCTACGCGCCCCACGCGCTCGCGCGGTCACCTACTGCGTCGAGCCAGCGGCGCAGTTCGTCGACGAACTCCTCAGGGGCCTCAAGGAAGGGCAGGTTCTTGGCCCCTGGGATCGAGGTGGCACTAAACCCCGCGCGGGCGCGGAGGGAGGCCCTCTGGATAAGGGGGGTCCACAAGCGCTGTTGGGCGTGGATGAAAAGGACGGGGCGCTTGACGGCTAATTCGGACCAGTTCAAGGGCACCACGGCGGTGCGCATCCGGTGGTTCCACAGGATCCCGCGGCGCACCTTGCCAATCTGGGAGGCGCGCAGGCGCAGGGCAAGGATGGACTCTAGGGTGGCATCGGCAAGCGCGGGCCCCGTATCCAGGCTGAGCTCCTTGCGGTAGGCCCGGGGGCTGAGCAGCAGGGTATTCGCGCGGGTGACCTTGGGCAGGTGGCAGAGAAGGGAGCGCAGGATCATCCACCCAAAATCCCAGGGGCGGGCGGCGATGGCGCGGCGGATATCAACTGGGTGCGCGGCCGAGACCGAAACCAAGCCGCGCACGCGATTGGGGCGCTCGGCGGCCAGGCACCAGGCCACCGCGCCACCGGTATCGGCGCCGACGATATAGGCATCATCGTGGCCCAATGCCTGAATAAGGCCATCCAGATCCCCGACCAGAGTGCGGATATCCTGGCCGGGATCGATGGGCGGCTTATCGGACATGCCAAAGCCGCGCATATCCACCGCGGCGACGTGGTACCCGCACTGGGCGAGGGGCCCTATGACCTCCTGGAAATCGAACCAGCCGCCAAAAGCGCCGTGAATAAAAACGACGAGGGGATCGGCGCTATCGCCCGCTATGGCCACGTGCAGGCGGATGCCCCGGGTGTGGACAAACTCGTGCGCAAAGGGTCCTTCCAGCTCAACCGTGGAGGGGGGAAGTGGTGTTAAAGCCATGGAGGGCAAGGCGCCTTTCTATGTGTACAGAAAATCCGCCCCAGGAAAGGCTGAGGCGGATCTAATAGTGCGTGCGGTTTAGGTATACAGGCCGTGAGTGTCCTTCCGGTCCAGCGACTTCTGCGCCTTGCCCGGAATCAGGTTCTTGAGTTCCTTGGTGGAATCTATGGTCTTCTGCGGCGCCTTAACCTTCTTGACGTTCTTGACGCCGAGCAGTGCGAGGACACCGGCCGCCACGATCATCACGAGGAAGACGATCAAGAAGGCTGCCCAGCGCTCCAGCCAGAGGGCGAGGAGCTCAGCGAGGAAGAAGAAAAAGAAGAAAGAGCTGTACAGCGCGATGGTACCGGCTGCACCGAAGAAGCCGGCGCCGATGCCGCCCTTCTTGGCGGACTGCGCCAGCTCCGTCTTGGCCAGCTCTACCTCAGAGCGCACGAGCTGGGACATCTGCTCGGTGGCATTGGAGACCAACTTGCCGATGGAGGTTTCGGAGGACGATGCATCTACATCGCTCAAAGGAATCGAATTAACCTTTGGTGCGAATTGATCGGTGCCGTCAGTAAATAATCCATCGTTGCTCACGATTAATTCTCCTCGTTTTTCATCTAAACCTTGTAACGGCCCCAATGATAATAGAAACAGTGCGGTTTTATGGTGCCGCGCCAGTCACAGGGGGTCTTCGGGGCTCGGGGCGTCTAGGGCTATCCTAATGTATATGCCAGAAAATGACGCGTTATCCCCGCTATTTCGCCTCCCGGGGGTGAAAGAAGGTGCGGAAAAAGCAGCGGCGGCCATCGCGCGCGCCCACCGCAGGCCGGCCGGGCTGCGCAGGTATGAGGTCATCTCCGCGGAGTCCTTGATGCGCGGGGCGCGCGCCAGCGTGGCCTTGGATGGGCACGCCATCCCCCCGCACCCTGGCCCGGGCGATGTGGAAAGTGGTCCGCTCGCAGGCGCGGTCAGCGCGTATTCCGTAGCAGCGCCTGAGGTGGTGGATTCTACCGTCCGTTCCTTTGCCCGCGCGCCGCTGCAGGTGCTCGCGCGCATCGACGTCGCCGCCGGCGGAAACGGGATTCCCAGTGGCGATAGCGCGCGCTTGCAGGGCTTAGCGCGTCTGATTGCGCAGGGCAGTGGCCCCGCATTCCGCGACCTTTTGCCGAGCGTCGTGCATGCCGAAATCGCGGCCGGTGAATTCTTTGGCCCGCGCAGCGGCGTGGTGGCGCGGATTGCCGCCCGCCTGGCCGCCATACACACCGGCTTCGATCCCCGCGGGTTCGCCGTGCCAGAGGTGTATTTCCACCGCCAATCCAAGGCCTACCGCGAGTGCCGCGCGAACTACCGCGACAAGCCTGGTGAGGTGGTGCTTTTTCACCTTTCCGCCTGGGAGGTAGGTGGCAAAGAAGCCGATGCCATCGCCCGCGCCGCTTAACCGTACGCCCGTCCCCGGTAGGCAGTGAACATCCATTCGGTGCAGGTCAGGGCCGTGCAGGTAGATAGTTTTTCTTAGCTGTTGTGATCGGGTAATGAACGTGTCATAATAATCGGTGCAAGGCCCCGATGTACTGTGCGGCCTGCCCCGGCTCGCCCCCCGAGGCCGGGTTACTGACGGCCCGCGCGCACCCCCCGATGCGCGGGCCGTCACCTATATCTACGGTTATCCACAAGACTTTGTTGAAAATGTAACTAACTGAGCGCTAAGTGGTAGCTTTCGCGCATTTATCCACAGGCGGGAAGTTCCATCCCTAGTGCAGGTGGCGCGGGTGCTTCAGGCTAGGGGGCATGAATACAGCACACTCTCGCTCCACCATCGTCGTCGCCATTGGCGAGGAAGCCTTGCGCGCCGAGGCGGTCCATGCCGCCGCCGCGACCAGCCACGAGGTTATTACGGTGACCGATCCCCGCGATATTCCGCGCAGCCTCGCCGGGGCCTATACGGTCTTGGTCGATGCGCTCATGGCGCGCGTTATCGCCTCGGCACAAGCCGCACAGACCACGCCCGTCCCGGTGCTTTTTCTCGCCGCGGATCCGGGGCCCATCGATTATGAGGCAGCACTTGCCTGCCATGCGGACCGCGCCTTTATTATCCCCGCGGAAATTAAAGACCTGCTGGCGGCAATCGCCCAGGCCGCGCACCCGCCAGAAGATCGCCCCGGTACCGCCACCATCGCGGTGGTGGGCGCCAGCGGAGGGGTAGGCACCTCCACCTTTGCTGCCGCCTTGGCGCGATCCCACTGCACGGCGAGTGAGCAGGCGCGAGCGCTGCTTATCGATGCCACCGCGCACTCCGGCGGCCTCGATCTCCTCCTCGGCGTGGAAACCGCGCCGGGTGCCCGCTGGCCGGAGCTCAACATTGGCGATGGCAGCATTGACGCCGCCGACCTTTACCGCGCCTTGCCCTCTACCGCTGATGGCATAGCGGTTCTATCCGCAGCGCGCAGCACGGTCAAGGACTCGTTCAAGCTGGATGCCACGCTCTTGGCGGCGGTGACGTCTGCGGCGCACGCGGCCGAGGGCCTGTGCGTTGTGGATTGCACGGCGGAAAATATCCCGGCTGCCTGCACGCACGTGGTGCTGGTGGTGGCCGCGGAGGTGCGATCGGCAGCGGCGGCCGCACAACTTATCCTGCGACTGGATGAGGCGCGGCGCGACATCGTGGTGGTCCTGCGCCAACGGCAGTGGGCGGCTCTCAGCGCACCCGAGGTAGAAGACATTATCCACTACCGAGTCAGTGCCCAATTGCCCACCGTGCGCGGGCTCACCCGCAGCATAGAGATCGGTGGACTCCCAGCCCGGCTTCCCGCGGCGCTCGCCAAAACCGCCCGTGCGGTGCGCGAGGAGGTAGGGGTATGAGCGCAGCGATGGATAGCTCGGCCGAGACCATGGAAAAGACCATGGAGAAGATGCAGCGGGTCATTGCCGCCGAGCCGGATCTGGTGCACGACGCCCCTAGCTTGGCCCGGCGGATCCGCGAGGAAGCAGGGGTTATCAGTGATGTCGCCGTGGTGGATCTGCTCCGGCGCTTGCGCCAAGATGCCACCGGCATGGGGCCACTGGATGCCTTATTGGCCCGGCAGGGCGTGACCGATGTCGTGGTCAACGGGCCTGAACACGTCTTTATGGACCGAGGAGAGGGGCTAGAGCGCAGCGATATCACCTTTCGCAATGATGGGGAGGTGCGCCAGCTTGCCTCTCGGTTGGCCGCGGCATCGGGCACGCGGCTTGATGATGCCCAGCCTTTTGCCGATGGCCGCGTCACGCGCCCCGATGGCGTCGTGCTCCGCGTGCATGCCCTTTTAAGCCCACCCGCAGTGGGCGGAACGTGCATTAGCCTGCGCGTATTGCGGCAGGCGCAGACCACCCTGCCGCAGTTGGTGGCCAATGGCACCGTGCCGGAGGACATCGGCCAGTTGCTTGCCGCGATGGTGAAAAAGCGAGTGTCCTTCCTCGTTATCGGAGGTACCGGCTCCGGCAAGACGACGCTGCTCTCGGCGCTATTGGGAACCGTATCCGAGCGCGAGCGCATCGTGGTCATCGAAGATACGGCGGAGCTATCACCCCACCACCCGCATTGCGTGAGCATCGTCTCGCGCCGGGCAAACGCTGAAGGCAGCGGGGAAATCACCATGGCGCAATTGCTGCGGCAAGCGCTGCGCATGCGCCCAGACCGCATCGTCGTCGGTGAGATTCGCGGCCCAGAGGTAGTCGATCTCCTCGCCGCGCTGAATACGGGCCACGATGGCGGTGCGGGTACCTTGCACGCCAATTCCCTCTTTGAGGTACCCGCCCGCATGGAGGCCCTCGGCGCACTCGGCGGCCTGGACCGCAGCGCCCTGCACTCGCAATTGGCGGCTGCCGTCAACGTGGTGCTCACCATGGAGCGCACGCCACATGGCCGGCGCCTGGCTCATATCGGCGTCTTAGAGGGCAATCCGGTCACCCCGCGCATTGTCTGGAGTGCAACCAAGGGGCCCGCGCCTGGCTTTGCGGAATTCTCGGCCGCGCTGTTGGAGGAACAGCGCGAAGAAGCAGGAGGTCAGGCGGATGCTTAGCTTCTTATTGCTCGCCGCAGCGCTGTTGCTGTCGGCTCCCTCGAGCGCATCCCGCATTGCTGGCAAGGGCAGCCGGATAAAGGCCAGCTCCTTGGTCATTTTGGGCGCCGTATTCTGCGGCAGCTTGGTCTTCTTCTCGGTCGGGCGGATAAGTATTGCGGTCGCGGCAGCGATCATCGCCTGGTGCGTGTCGTGGTATATCAAGGACATCATGGCCGCCCGCACGCGCCGGCGCAGCCGCGAAGCCCTAGCCGGATACTTCGGGGTCGTCACCGCTGACCTGCGCGCCGGGGCAACCCTGGCAAGTGCGCTATCGCGCGGGGCTGAGTCCCTTCCCTCGACGACGCCGCGGGATATGAGCGCGGCCTTAGAATCCACCGCTACCGCCGCTGCGCGCGGTGCGCCCCCACACGTGGCGCTCTCAGGTGCCCATGCGGATGCAGAACTGACCCGGCTGGGCCACCTGCTCGAATTATCCACACAGCACGGCATCGCGGTGGCCAGCCTCTTTGAACAGGCCCAAAGCCGAATGGATGCGCTGCGCCGACACCACCAATCCACCGCGGCCGGGCTGCAAGGACCCCAAGCTACGGCCACGGTCTTGGCCTGCCTTCCCATTGCGGGCATCGCCATGGGCGGGGCGATGGGGGCCAATTCGCTGGGCTTCTTGCTCGGCGGGGGATTAGGCGGAATCCTGCTGGTCATCGGGGTAGGGCTTGACTGCGGCGGCTTTGCCTGGTCCCGCGTCATTATCAGGAAGGCGGCACCATGATGGCCTTTATCTGCCTGGCGCTGGCTGTGCTCGTTGGGCTGCCGGCCACCAAGGGGCGGCTGGGGCCGGCTACGGCACAAAACACAGCGCAGCACACGGCGAAGACCCCGCGCGCCGGCCCAAGAAAGCGCGATGGCGCAACAGTGCGCGGGGGATTGATGAGCAAACTCCAGCCCTCTACCACCGTGGATCCACTCCTCGTGGCCGGGGATATCGAACTTTTCGCAGCTTGCCTGAGTGCGGGCCTGACGGTGCACGCCGCTGCTACGGCAGTCACGCGCACGGCAGAGGCCGATACCCAGCACCTGTGGGAGACGGTATCCGCGCTCCTGGGAGTTGGCGTGCCCACGGAATCTGCATGGGACCACATGAAGGGCCATGCGGGACTAGAGGACGTGGCGGGGCTTGTCATCTTATCGGGCCAGTCCGGGGCCACCATAGCCGCCGGATGCACGCGAATCTGTACTTCTTTGCGCGCCGAAGCATCTGCTCACGCTACGGCTAAAGCAGAGCGCGCAGGAGTATTCATTGTCCTCCCGCTGGCGGTGTGCTTCCTGCCAGCATTCATCGTTCTAGGCCTTGCGCCCGTAGTGATCAGCTTGGGCGCGCAGCTTTTCTAGATGCACCACTTTTCACTTCTACTCAACCACCACACCTTTTCAGAAAGGACTCCTAAAATGTCTGCACTATTTATTAAGTACTCCCAGCTCACCCGCGCCCTCGTCCGTAACGATGAGGGGATGAGCACGATTGAATACGCCATGGGATCGCTCGCGGCCGCAGCACTTGCCGGCGTGCTGTACATGGTCATCAACGGCGGCGGCGTGGTCGATGCCATCGAGGGAATTATCACCGATGCGCTATCGAATACCCCGAGCTAGCCGGGCGCACTAGAGAAACAGAAAGGAGGAATCATGCGCACGGTAGTCGATGACGATGGTTCGGTGACCATCGAAGCCGCCCTGGCATTAAGCTCCCTCGTCCTCGTGGCGGCGGGCATTATCGGTGCGATCGCGACGATGGCGTCCTATATCGCGGCGGTGGACATGGCGGGCGCGGCGGCGAGGTCGCACGCGATCGGCGTCGAGTACCAACCAGCGCGCGAGGATGCCCGGGTGAGCGTGCAGGAAAGCGCGGGGCTTTTCAGGGCATCGGTAAGCGTCGATGCTCCCATTGGCACCATGAGCGCGGAAGCGGTCTTTCCCGCGGAGGTGGCCGGCAATGACTAGCAGGCTCCGCGGCGAGGACGGATACGCCACCATTGCCGCCACCGGAATCATCGTCGCCATTATCAGCCTGTTACTGGTCATCGCGGCGGTAGGATCACGCGTGACCGCGCGCCATGAAGCGCAAGTGGCCGCGGACCTTGCCGCCGTGGCTGGCGCGTGGGCCTTAGCCACCGGCAAGGACGCGTGTGCGGCCGCAGAAAGCACCGCGCGGGAAAACGGCGCGAGCCTCGAGGAATGCACCGAAAATGCATCCGATATCATCGCCGTTGCCGCGGTGCGCGGCCAGAGCGCCACGGCCAAAGCGGGCCCAGTTTAAACCGCGGCCTCCTGCGTCATAGTGACGAGCGCACCGAGCAGCTTGATGGCGCCGTCCTTGCTCAGGGGATTATTGCCGTTGCCGCACTTGGGCGATTGCACGCACGATGGGCACCCGGCCTCGCACGGGCAGGAGCGCACCGCCTCAAAGGTGGCCGCTATCCACTCGGGGAAGCGGCGGAATCCCTCTTCGGCAAACCCGGCACCGCCGGGGTGGCCGTCGTAGACAAAGACGGTGGGAAGCTGCGTATCCGCGTGCAGGGCGGTGGATACGCCGCCGATATCCCAGCGGTCGCAGGTGGCGATAAGCGGCAACAGGCCAATGGCGGCGTGTTCTGCCGCATGCAGGGTGCCGGGGATATCGGCGGCGGTAATGCCCATCGCAGAAAGCGCCAGCGGGTCGATGGTATAGGCCACGGCGCGGGTGGTCAGCCGCTGTTCGGGGAGATCGAGGGGAATATCGTCGCCGATGGTGCCATCGGCAAGCCGCACCTGGTAGCCGGTGACGCGGTCGGTGACCTCGACTTCCACGTCCGCCACCCACAGGCCCGGGGAATAATTGACCAGGTTATCGGCCTCGCGCACGATGCGGATATCCGTCGTGGATCGCGGGGTGGTCGAATACTCGGGGGTCTCTGGGCGAGCGAGCGCCACATAATCGGATAGGAGGAGCTCCTCGATGACAAAACTTTCGCCCTGGTGCAGGTAGACCGCGCCGGGGTGGACCTGGCTGGTCGCGCGCGCTGCATCGATGGTGCCCAATAGCCGGCCATCTGAGGCATCCACGATCATGACCTCCTCGCCCGCCCCGCCGCGCAGCGATACCGCCGAGTGGGCGGTTTCCGGCGAGAGCTCCTCCGCGCTGGAGGCGGGAATCGGCACGGCAAACCACCCGCGCTCCCGGCGGCGCACGAGGCCTTGCTCCGCAAGCTGGTGGATGACCGCGCTGGCACCCCACTCAGCAATGATGGCATCATCCAGCGGTTTTTCCACCGCCGCGCAGTAGATATGGCCAAAGAGGATATAGGGGTTCGTGGGGTTAAACACGCTCGCTTCCACCGGCTTGCCCAAGAGCGCATCGGGGTGGTGCACCAGGAAAGTATCCATGGGCTCATCGCGGGCGACGAGCACCACGAGCGAGCCTTGCCCGCGCCGGCCCGCGCGCCCGGCTTGCTGCCAAAAACTGGCCACCGTGCCAGGAAATCCGGCGGTGACCACGGCATCGAGCCCGCCAACGTCGATGCCCAGCTCGAGGGCGGAGGTGGTGGCGACGCCTAATAGGGAGGCATCGTCAAGCGCCTGCTCCAACCGGCGGCGGTCCTCGGCTAAGTAACCTGCGCGGTAGGCGGCGATGCGTTGTGCGAAATCCGGCCGGCCCAAACTGCCGGAGAGGGTCTCGGCGGCTACCATCGCCACGACCTCGGCGGAGCGGCGGGAGCGCACAAAGGTCATGGTCCGGGCGCCTTCCGCGATGAAGGTTGCCATCATCTCGGCGGCCTCAGTCGTGGCCGCGCGTCGCACGGGGGCGCCGTGCTCGCCCTCCGCACCCTCTAAAAACCCAGGCTCCCAGAGCGCGACCGTGCGCGCACCGGTGGGGGCGGAATCCTCAGTAATCGCGTGCGCCGGGCGGCCGGTGAGGCGTTCGGCATGCCGGGCCGGGTCATTCATGGTTGCGGAGGCATAAATGATGGTGGGACGCGATCCATAATGCCGGCACAGGCGGAGCAAGCGGCGCAGAACCAGGGCCACATTGGCGCCGAATACGCCCCGGTAGGAGTGGCATTCATCGATGACGATGAACTCCAGGTGGCGCAGCACCCGCGCCCACCGCGCGTGCGCGGCCAGCATGGACATGTGCACCATATCGGGATTGGAAAACACCAGGCGCGAATGCTCGCGCACGCCCGCCCGCGACTCCTGGGGCGTATCGCCGTCGTAGGGCGCGGGTACCACGTTCTTGAGCTCCGGAATCCCGCGGCACAGCTCGAGCGCGGACTGCAGCTGGTCCGATCCGAGGGCCTTGGTGGGGGTGAGGTAGAGCGCGCACGCGGTCTGATCCTTTGCCAGCCGGGTGAGGATGGGCAGCTGGTAGCCCAAAGACTTTCCGGACGAGGTGCCGGTGGAAATTACTGCGTCACGGCCCTGCCACGCGCATTCGGCGAGCTCGGCCTGGTGCGCATAGAGCTTGCCGATGCCCCCATCTACCACCTGCTCCTTCAACCCCGGCAGCACCCACTCTGGCCATTCGGCGTAGCGCGCCCGCTTTGCCGGGAGCGTGGTGTGAAACGTCAGGGTGGACTCAGAAAGGCGCCGTTGGATGAGGTCTAGGAGCTCTTCACCAATGGGGTTGTTGCCAGCCGGGTGAGACAATTTTTTACCCCCCTTGTGAGTTAAATCTATCGCTTTGGCGTGGAACGTGTCACACTGTTGACAGGCCAATGTTGTCTTGGTGCGGTTTTATACTTCACGGTACTGCTCGAGGACCCATTTACCGAATAACTACCGGCGCGGCAATCCGCGCTACCTCTTTAAGAAAAGGAACTCAGTTCACCATGACACAAGGAACCGTTAAGTGGTTTAACTCCGAAAAGGGATACGGCTTCATCGAGCGCGAGGACGGCGGCGGAGACATCTTCGTGCACTACTCCGAGATTCAGGGCAGCGGTTTCCGCACCTTGGAAGAAAACCAGAAGGTCAGCTTCGAGGTTGGATCCGGTCCGAAGGGCGACCAGGCGCAGGCCGTTTCCATTCTCTAACGCCCTCTAGGGTTTTAAGCGCCCTAGGGCGTTTCGGCGTAGCCGCGGCGGGTATCCCACCACTCCGTGATGCTGTTTTGGGCCTTTTGTAGTCCGAAGCCGATGAATACGGCGGCGATAATGCTGATAACCATCGCAAACAGTGGGGTATCGGAGAACGCCATGCCGCCCACATAACCAATGGCCAAGGCTTGGAATACCCAGAGCATCACGCCAATGGTGTCGAAGAAGAGGAAGACCGGCCAGGGAAAGCGCATTGACCCTAGCAAAATGGTCATAAAGAGCCTGGCCGAGGGGATAAAGCGGGCAATGATAATGGCCGCGCCACCGCCGCGGCGTACATTGCGTTTTACCCAGGTGAGGGCCTCGTAGGCCTTCGTTCCTTTTTGAATGCGGTTAAGCAATGGCATAAACCGCGTGCCCAGTAAGAAACACAGGTTATCACCCAACATGGCTGCTACCAGCGCCACAAAGAACATGGTGGGCAGGTGCGGAAATCCCTGCGAACCGGCCCAAGCGCCGACCATATTCAGCGGGATTTCAGAGGGGAGCACTGGAAAGAAACAGTCCCCGAAAATGAGCAGGCCCACGATTGGATAAACCCACTCCGTGCCCATGATGGCTTCAATCCACATGGTTACTGTGTCAACCATCTAATCCTCCACGGGGTGTGTTGTGGGTGTGCTATCGTCCCCAACAATGCTTTCACAGCTGCTGGACTTTCTAAAAAGGTCAGTATAGACCGGTTCGGTGGGGGTGCGAAGCGCCCCCTACAAAGCCTTTTGGTGTTACCGAGTATATGGTGCGAAGAACGGTATAAACCACCTGTGTACGCTAGGGGCGATTGCTGAAAGCGCACAAATTTTAATGTTCGCATCATCGAAAGGGATGAAGTCGAAGTGGCAGAAGCGGCCGAGCCGGGCAAAACTTTAGTGATTGTGGAGTCGGCAACTAAGGCGAAGAAGATCCAGCCGTACCTGGGAGATAACTACATCGTGGAGGCCTCCGTAGGGCATATCCGCGATCTCCCGCGGGGCGCTGCCGACGTGCCGGCGAAGTTCAAGAAAGAATCTTGGGCCCGCTTGGGTGTTAACCCGGAAGATGATTTCGCCCCGCTCTACGTCGTCAGCCCGGATAAAAAGAAAAAGGTCGCTGACCTCAAATCCAAGCTGAAGCAGTGCGATAGCCTCTTGCTGGCAACAGACCCGGACCGCGAGGGCGAGGCCATTGCTTGGCACCTATTGGAGGTTTTAAAGCCCAAGGTGCCAGTGCGCCGCATGGTCTTTAATGAGATCACCAAGTCCGCCATCTTGGAGGCGGCGGAAAACACCCGCGACTTGGACTATGACCTTATTGATGCCCAAGAAACCCGCCGCATCCTCGACCGCCTCTACGGCTACGAAGTCTCGCCCGTGCTGTGGAAGAAGGTCATGCCGCGCCTTTCGGCCGGGCGCGTGCAGTCGGTGGCCACGCGGGTCATCGTCGAGCGCGAGCGCGAACGCATGGCGTTTATCTCCGCTGATTACTGGGATTTGCTCGCCACCCTGGACGCGGGCACCGGCACCGGTAGCGGCGAGGGCCCGTCGGCCTTTGACGCGCGTCTGACCGCGGTCAATGGCAAGCGCGTGGCTGTGGGCCGCGATTTCGACGATCGCGGAAATGTGAAGACCAAGGACGTCATCGTCATCACCCAGCCGCAAGCGGAGGCCTTGGAAAAGTCTCTGCAGGGCGCGGGCATGACAGTAGCCGGGGTAGAGCACAAGCCCTATACCCGCAAGCCTTATGCGCCGTTTATGACCTCGACGCTGCAGCAGGAGGCGGGCCGGCGCCTGCACTTTACCTCTGAACGCACGATGCGCATTGCACAGCGCCTTTACGAAAACGGCCACATTACGTATATGCGTACGGACTCCTCTTCGCTGTCCAAACAGGGCTTGAACGCCGCGCGTAGCTCCGCTACCAGCATTTATGGCGAAGAATACGTCTCGGATTCCCCGCGCGTTTATGACCGCCGCGTCAAAAACTCGCAGGAGGCGCACGAGGCGATCCGCCCCGCCGGTGAGTCCTTTGCCACCCCAGGCCAGCTGTCTAGCCAGCTGGATGCGGAGGAATTTAAGCTTTATGACCTGATTTGGAAGCGCACCGTGGCCTCGCAGATGGCCGATGCCAAGGGCACCTCCATGAAGGTAGCGGTCGCTGGCACCGCGACCACGGATAACGGCACCTATGACGTCGAGTTCTCTGCAACCGGTCGCACCATTACCTTCCCGGGCTTTTTGAAGGCTTACGGCGCCGACGAGGATACGAGCAAGAAGAGCGAAAACCGCCTGCCGCACTTGGAGGAAGGCCGCGACCTGAAGGCCGAAGAAGTCTCGGCAGAAGGCCACTCCACCAACCCTCCGGCGCGCTATACAGAGGCCAGCCTGGTGAAAAAGATGGAGGACTTGGGCATCGGGCGCCCGTCGACGTATGCCTCCATCATCAAGACCATCCAGGACCGCGGCTACGTGGTCTCGCGCGGCAACGCCCTGGTTCCTTCCTGGGTAGCCTTCGCCGTGGTGGGCCTCTTGGAGGAAAACTTCACCGAGCTAGTGGATTATGACTTCACCTCGTCCATGGAAGATGAGCTGGACTCGATTGCCACCGGCACGGAGGATGGCACGGACTGGCTCAACGGCTTTTACTTTGGCAACGCTGAGGCCAACGAGCACAAGGCGGCGTCTATCGCGCGGCATGGCGGGCTGAAATCGCTTATCGATGTCAACCTCGAGGCCATCGATGCCCGCAAGGTCAACTCGCTGAAGCTCTATACCGATTCGGAGGGCCGCGAGGTCTTCGTGCGCGTCGGCCGCTACGGGCCTTATATCGAGCGCGCGATTGGCACCAACGAGGACGGCAGCGTGGAATACCAGCGCGCCAACCTCTCGGAGACGGTGACCCCGGACGGGCTGAATGAGCAGCTGGCGGAAAAGCTCTTCGCCACCTCGCAGGGCGGGCGCCAGCTCGGCGAAAACCCTGAAAACGGGCGCATGGTGGTGGCTAAGGAAGGCCGCTTTGGACCCTATGTCACCGAGGTCGTCCGCGATGATGAGCGGGAGAAGGCCGAGGCGGAGGCTTTGGAAATCGTCGCCAAGGAGCGCGCCGAAGAGGATAAGCAGCGCGCCGAGGAAGGCAAGCGCGCCAAGAATTGGGAGACCAAGACGGCCGCGAAGCAGAAGGAAAAGCGCATCAATGACTACATTGATGAGAAGCTGAAGCCGGGCACAGCCTCGCTCTTTAGCTCGATGGAGCCGCTGACCGTCACGCTGGAACAGGCCCTTGAGCTGCTGTCCCTGCCGCGCGAGGTGGGCGTGGACGACGGGGAGATGATCACCGCCCAAAACGGCCGTTACGGCCCGTACCTGAAGAAGGGATCGGATTCGCGCTCGCTGGCTAAGGAAGAGCAGATCTTTAGCATCACCTTGGATGAGGCCCGCCGCATTTATGCGGAGCCGAAGCGTCGTGGCCGCGCGGCCGCACAGCCGCCGCTCAAGCAACTCGGCGATAATGACGTCTCGGGCAAGCCTATGACCGTTAAGGATGGCCGCTTCGGCCCGTACGTCACGGACGGCACCACCAATGCGTCCCTGCGCCGCGGCGACGATCCGGAGCAGCTTACCGATGCCCGCGCCAACGAGCTCCTTTCCGAGCGCCGCGCCAAAGAGGCCTCTGGAGAGACGAAGAAGAAGTCCACAAAGAAGTCTTCTAAGAAGAGCACAAAGAAGTCGACCAAGAAATCGACGAAGAAGGCCACTAAGAAGGCGACCAAAAAGTCCAGCAAGAAGGCAGCCAAGAAATCCAGCTCGAAGCCTTCGCCCGGCACGAAGAACGTGGTGAAGGCCGGTTCACGGAAGAAATAAGTGCAGAGATAAGTAAGGTGGCGGGCATGAATGGTTTTCTTGCCCGCACCGAGGAGGGCACCGCGGCCCTGACCCGCGCGGTGTCCGAAACCTTTGCCGATGTCACCGACCCAGCCCGGCGCACGCCGCGGGGCTGGCGGCGTTTCGCGTACCTGGCGCTTGGTGAATCCACGGTATGGTCCCGCCTCTTTGGCTGGAAGAAGGCCCACGCCGTCACGAGCGCGCCGCTTTTGCCCCTTTTGGCGGCGGAGGCGCAAAACCCCACCCTGAGCCCCGCACTGCTGGCCGGCGCGGTGGGCCAGGTGGAAAAGTCGCGCCGCTTGCACCGCCCCTCCCTCCTTGGGGTGGCAGGCGTTACCGCTAGCCACGCGGCGTATTCGTGGGTGCTTTATCGGCGCGGCGCGCGCAATGATGCCCGCGGTTGGGGCCTGCGCGCCATCGCTTGGGCGGCGGCGATCGTCGCTGCGCGCAAGCAGCCCACCCGGACCGCGGTAGCGGTGGGCGGCGCGGCGGTGCTGACCACCTCGGCGCTGGCGGGCGATCCGCGCCTGCGCGCCGATGCGACAAAGGGCTTGAGCCACGGCGCCAATCTCTTGGTTGCGGCGGAAGGCCTGACGGCGCTGCGGGCACAGCTGTCTTTTGCTGAGTCTCAGCAGAAGACGCGGATACTGAAGAAAAACAAGAAACAAGCCAAGCCCACGAGGGCGGCCCGGGCGGTGGGCGCGGCGGAGGCCGGTGCCTTTGCATTGGGGCACTTCCTGCTAGTCGATGCTCTGACTAGGTAAGGTCCTGACTAGGCAAGCTCCGCTCCGGCTGCATGCTCGGGCCATAAGACAGCCGGCGGTGCACCACCTCGAAGGGCCCGCGCAGGCCCAGCGCTTCGAGCACGCACGCGCCAATCACGGTGACCAGCCACACGCCGCAGGCGAGCCCGGCTTGGCCGAAGGCTCCTAAGTCGTGGCCGTAGTCCAGCGTGAAGGGGTGCACGATAAGGAAAAACAGTATCGACTGGCCCACATAACCGCTCATAGAGCGCTTTCCCAGCGCGACGAAGGGCCACAAGAGCGCGGGCACGGAGGCGCCGGCGGCTAGGCGTTCTTGCACGGGCTGCAAGATTAGGGCGAGCCCGGCGAGGATTCCCGGCCCGGTCAGCACGCCGAGAGTGGAATTGGCGCTACTGGCGGCGTTCGCCCAACGTTGATCGATGACCCCGAGGGTGCCCAAGGACCACAGCGTGCCAATGACCAGCGTGACGGCCGCGGCGATGGCCACCCAGCGCAGGAGTTGGGGGCGGTGAGAGGGGACATCGGCAAGCACGCCCTCGCGCGCCCACACAAAGCCCACCAGCATTACTGGTAGGTACATCAGCACGATGAGCGGGGCGGAGATGATCTGCGCGCCCAGGGTGAGAAGCTGGCTGAGCAGCAGGTCACCGTAGGAATTTACCGTGCCAATGGCATCGACGGGCATATCGAGCCCGCCGCCAACCGCGGAGAAAATAAACGCGGCGATGCCGAGCACCGTCAGCACCCCGAGCGCGATATTAGAAATCTTGCGCAGCGTAGAATTATGCAGCGTGAGCAGCAGGGCAATGACTATGCCCGCTACGCCGTAGACAAACATGATATCGCCCCAAAACAGCAGCACCATGTGCACCGCGCCCAACAGCGCGAGAAAGCCATAGCGCTTGGCGATGACCCTCCTCGCTTCTCCCAGCGGAAATTCCCGCCGCCACAGGCTCATCGCAATAAGCCCCACGCCGAAGCCCAGCAGGGTAGAAAACATGGGCAGGCCGCGGTTGTGCACGAAGAAAGCACCGAAGACGACGGCGATTTTATCGAGCACGCTGTCATCGAGGATGCCGCCGAAATACGCGCCCGGGCGATCCTCGGTGATGATCCACGCGGTGGTCATATTCGCTATCGCGATGCCTAAAAGCGTCATTCCGCGCGCCGCATCGGGCACGATGAGGCGGGTGCTTGCCATTAGATTTCGCACCTTTCTGCCAGGCTGGCGCGGATGGGGCGCGCCAACTGGGTCATGCGGCGGCGCCCGCGCAGCTCAATGGATTTCATGACGGTCCAGCGGGCCTGCTCGGCCTCGTTGGCGGTCTTTAGGGTGGCGGCGTTGGTCAGGACCTGGCCGGGGGTGTCCTTGGCCATTTCGGTCAGGCGCGCGGCCTCGTTAACGGCATCGCCGATGACGGTGTACTCGAAGCGATCCGCGCCGCCGATGTGGCCTGCCACCACGTGGCCGGAGGCGACGCCGATGCCGGCCTGCAGCTCGAGCCCGCGCAATTCGCCGCGCAGCTCGCGGGCGGCCTGCAGCGCCATCGAAGTCGAGTCGTACACGTTGAGCGGCGCACCAAAGACGGCGAGGGCGGCATCGCCCTGGAACTTATTGATAATGCCCTTATTGCGGTGCACCACCGTCACGACGTGCTCGAAGAATTTATTGAGCTCCGTGACCACTTCTTCGGGGGAGTGGTTGACCGCGAAGGTGGTGGAACCGATAACATCGATAAACAGCACCGCGACTTTGCGGTCCTCGCCGCCCAATTCGGGGCGCTCTTCAAGGGCGCGCTGAGCTACCTCGGTGCCCACGTAGCGGCCGAAGATATCGCGAACGCGCTGGCGCTCGCGCAGCCCGCGCATCATCTCATTGAAACCGGCCTGCAGGACGCCGAGCTCGGAACCATCGTAGATATCGACCTCGGCATCGGCCTCGCCGCGGCGCACGCGGTTAATCGCATCCTGCAATTCCACGATGGGATCGACCACGCTCATGATGGCGAAGCTGGTGCCGATAAACCCGGTGGCCAGGGCGGTAAGCGCGAGCGCCACGATGGCCGGGATGATCTCGCTGGCATCGCCAGAAAAGAGCCCAGTGTGCTGCCCTAATAGCACCAGCACGATGCCGAGTAGCGGCACCCCGGAGGTCATCAGCCAGGTGGAAAAGAGGCGATACTTGATGGGCGGTTCGACGGTGGAATCTTCAAAGCGGCGGGCGACGGCCTGCGCGGCGACGGGCCGCACGAGGCGCTCTGCCTGCAGGTAGGTCAAGATGATGACCACTAGGCCCGCCAGGGTGGTGGAGACACCTACGACGAGCCCGAGGCGCCCTGATTGCCCGCTGGAGATAACCACCGTCAAGATGATGCCGATGAGCCAGACTGCGGCCGCGACCAGGGATTGGTAAACGGGGATGCGCAATACGAGGGTGCGCACCATATTTGGATCGTGTGCATCAGGATTGCGCTGCCAGTCCAGCACGGGGCGGAAGAGCAGCAGGGTAGCGGCGATGCCGATCATGACGGCAAAGATGAGGTAAACCGCCGCCACTCCCTTCAGGTTGGGCAGCTCGGCGGCAAAGTCGTCAATTTCCGGCATGGGCAGGAAATAGAGGATAAAGGTCATGATCGCGATGGCGCCGATGATATTGGCGCCCAAGACCAAGGCAGCGTATACCGGCCATTGGGTTCCCATAAGCCAACGAGCGCCACGCAATAGTCTGTTCATAACTACTTACTGTAGTAAGACCAGTAGGCTAGAGCGAGTGAATACGGGAAGCGTTGCGCAACGATTGGCAGATACCCCAGGTGTGGCCCGCACTATCTTGGGTGCCGCGCGGGCGGCGCGGGGGATGCCGGGGGCAGATCCGCGGGCGATGAGCCATTCCTGGCTCTTTACCGGCCCGCCCGGTTCCGGGCGATCCTTGGCCGCAATCGATTTCGCGGCCGCGCTCATGTGCACGGATCCGGAGGAACCGGGCTGCGGAAAATGCGAGGCCTGCCGCGCCGTGCTAGGCACCAAGCAGCACACGGACCTGGTCTTGGTGGACCCGCAGGAGGTCATCATCCCGGTGGATACGGTGCGAGAGGTCATTGGGCGCGCCGCGAGCCTGCCCACGGTCGCCCCGTGGCGCGTCGTGATCTTCAATAACGCGGATCGCCTCAACAATAACGGCGCCAACGCGCTGCTCAAGACGGTGGAGGAACCGCCGGAGCGCACCGTGATTATCATGTGCGCGCCTTCCGATGCCCCCGAGGACTTCTCCCAAACCCTCCGCTCGCGCTGCCGGCACCTGTACATTCCCTCGCCGTCGGTGGAAAATATCGTTGCGCAGTTGGTGAGCGAAGGCGCCTCGGATCACGATGCCCGCCTCGCCGCCGTGACTTCCCTGCGCCACGTGGGCAGGGCGCGCCACTTGGTGGCAGATCCTACGGTGCAAAAACGCCGGGCGGTGGCCATCAACCTGGCAGAGGACATCTTCCACGAATCCCAGGGCTTTCAGGCGGTGACCTCGCTTCTCAAGCTGGTGGATGCGGACGTGAAGGAATCGCACAAGGAGGAAGAAGAAGCGGAGCTGGCCAAGCTGGAAAATACCTTTGGCGTGGGCGCGAAGGGCAAGGGCGCGGCGAAGGCGCAGCGCGATGCCCGCTCCGCCATCAAGGACTTACAAGAACAGCACAAGAAGCGGGCGAAGCGACGGGTCATCGATAACCTCGATTTGGTGCTCGTCGATCTCTCCGGAATCTATCGCGACGCGCTGATGACAAAGGTGGGCGCGCAGGTGGAGATGACCCACCCGGACTTCGTGGGGCTATCTGGCGAGCTGGCGCAGCGGGTGAGCGAGGAGGGCCTCTTGGAGTGCCAGTCCGCCATTTCTTATTGCCGCGAGCAGCTAACCCAGAACGTAGGTACGCAGATTGCCTTCGACGGCTTGGTGGGCAGGCTGCGGCGGGCCTGCCTTTAGCGCTGGGGGCTGTCTAGTACCGGGACCGTCGCTAGTATCGGGCCGGAGTTTAACACCGGCCCGCCAAAAACCAGGCCTAGGCACCGATTTCTTTTCCGCGCCACCCCTGCGATAGAATCGCCAGTGCTGCTTAAACAGCGCGCCGCCTTAGCTCAGTCGGTAGAGCATTTCACTCGTAATGAAAAGGTCGCGAGTTCGATTCTCGCAGGCGGCTCCATTTTTATCTGTGCGGGTTTCTTCCTTAATGTAAACTCTCCTTCAATAGAGGCAGGCCATATGGCCTTGATGAGGGAGCAGACGATACATTGCTTATTGCTACCGTCGCAACAGAAATTCTCTTTTGGGCGTGCCTCATTCTGGGTGGTGTTCTCCGCTACATCGTTAAGGCCCCAAGAATTGGACTGGCATTTTTTATCGCTACGCCAATTATTGACATAGTCCTGTTAATTTTCTCATTTTTCACCATGCATAATGATGGCGAAGCGGGATTCATGCACGGTTTCGCAGCTTTTTATATCGCATTTTCGCTGGTCTTTGGCGGCGATATCATACGCGCAGTTGATCGGAAGCTCAGCGGGAGGTCGAAAACCGAGTCTGGGAATCAGTCCGATAATAATTTAAGAAAATCCGTATATGCCAGTGCGGTGACGGCTGCGATCCTTATAGCTAGCATCGCGGTGGTAGGGCTAAACGGCAGCTTCTGGTTGATTTATTGGCTTATTGCCGTGCTCTTTACCCCACCGATGTGGTGGGGCATTGAAAAATTTAATCGCCGTGTTTGAGCAGGCGCGGAACCACCTTGCCGGTGGCATTGCGCGGCAGCTTGGATAGGAAGTGTACGTCGCGGGGCACGGAGTGCTCGGCGAGCTTTTCGTGCACCCAGGCGCGGATGGCATCGGCAGTCAGTTCGCGGCCGGCGGCATCGGCAGTAGGCACCGCCCAGACGGCGATGCGGCTGAAGGTCTCGCTATCCTCCACACCACCCGCGTGCACTTCATCGATGCCGGGCATGGCCTCGAGCACCTCGGTCACGGACTGGGGGTGGACATTCTCGCCGCCCACGATGATCATGTCATCGGCCCGGCCCACGACGTGGAGGAAGCCCTGCTTGTCGATGTACCCAAGATCACCGATCGACAACAATCCATCGATCCGATTGAGCTTGAGCTTGGGGTTGGTATAGCCGGTCATGGCGGTGGAATTGGTGAGGTAGATTTCGCCCACCTCGCCGCGAGGAACGGGGTGGCCCTCCTCATCGAGGATGCGCAGCTTGGTGCCATTGGCCACCTTGCCCACCGCATCAGGGTTTTCTGCGACTTGTTCCATCGTGGCCGTTGAGGCAAGCGCCAGCTCCGTGGAGCCGTAGACGTTGCACAGGATGGGGCCGAAGCGCGCGTTGGTGTCCTTGACCACCTGCGGGGTAAGTGCATTGCCGGCAGAGGCGATGAAGTTCAGGCTGGAGGTATCGAAGGAACCCTCGGGATCGTGATCCACCAAGCGCTTGAAAAAGATGGGGGAGGAGAGCATGCCGTCGAGGCGGTAGCGTTGGACATCATCAAGCACCTGCTCCGGCTCAAAAACGCGGCGGGTGACGATGGTATTGCGCAGCCCCAAGGCGATATTGATGCAGGCCCAGCCCCAAGTGTGGAAGATGGAGGCCGTCATCTGCACGCGCTGATCGGCGCGCCACGGGATATTGCCCACGATGGAGGCGAGCACGACGGGCAACGTCGGCTCGGGGCGGACGATGCCCTTGGGGATGCCGGTCGTGCCGGAGGACATCAGCACGATGGGGCCGTGCTTGGGAAAGGTGGGAAGCTCGATATCCAGGGGATTCTTCACGATTTTCTCGAGCGTGGGCAGATCGCTTGCTCCCGTATCGTGGGCGATGATGACTGGGATATCGAGGTTGGGATCGACGCGGTCGATGAATTCATCATCGATGACGAGGACGTTAATGCCATTTTCTTCGATGCAGCCGGCCAGCTGCTCTGGGGAAGAACCGACATTGAGCAGGTAGATTCCGGCACCGGCGTAGCCCTTGGCACCGAGCGGGATGATGATGCCGCGGCCGTTGCGGGCCATGACGCCGAGCCGGATTTCCGGCAGCTCCAGGGACTCTAGGTAGCGGGCGAAATTCTGCGCGTGGGATCGCAGCTGGCGGTAGGTGAGGGTGCCATCGTCATCGATAAGCGCGAGGCGATCGGGGCAGGTTAAATAGGCCTGCTCGATTTCGCGCGCCGTGGTGAAGCGGTAACGCGCGAGGTTGGGCAGGAGCTTGAGCTGCCCGCCAAGCCCGCCTTGCCGGGTGATAAGCCCTGACTTGAAGAGGGCAGGAAAGAACTGGCTGAGCGCGGAGGCGTGGAAGGGAACATCAGACAATTTCATGGAAGAGAAAGCTCCGAAAAGAGAAGATAACGAAAATATAACTACGAACGATATCGTCAGAAGAAAAGATAGTGTTGCTTTTAACTCGAAAAATGTTACCAGAGTGACTAATATACACTTAAGTTACAAGGTGTGAAGAAAAGGTCTCTCAATGAAATCTATAAAACTCAAGGCATTGTCGGTCGTAGCTTCTGCGATCGCGGTGGTAGGTGCGGTGGCCGCACCGCAGGCTAGCGCGGCAGAACGCAATCTCGTCTCCTTCGGCGACTCGGTCATGGCGGATCCGAATGGCGGGGAATACTTGGCGGATCGCTTCAGTCCCTCCCGGGTAATCGGGGAAAACTGCCCCACTTCTTTCAACTATGCGAAGCGGGCCGGCGCCAAGATGGGCCTGCCGGTGCGCGATTTCTCCTGCTCTGGTGCGGTGACAATGTCCAATGGTCCGCAGATTTGGCAGCAGGTGGATGCCGCCATCGGATCGGGCGCGCTGACCCCAGATACGGCGCGCGTGCTGATTACCACTGGCTTTAATGACACTTATAATCACCGCGATTTGAACCTGGATCAGATCCGCCGGGAATTTACGGATCGCACCGCCCCACAGATTGAGCGGATTAAGCACGCCGCCCCGAATGCTCGCATCCAGATCGTGGGCTACCCCACTATCGGTTCGGGGTCGCACTACTGCCTCATCCACGTTGGCCCGACGCCGCTGGATTCGACCTTCCTGCCCATGGTCGAGGATTACGAGAATAAGGCGCAGTGGATGCAGGTTGATTTGGCGGCCCGTACCGGCGTGCAATTCTTGGACATGAAGCCATCGACCCGCAATAACGGCATGTGCGCTAATGCGAATGACCGCATGTGGGCAGGTCTCGTGGACTTTACGGCGGGCCCTGGCAACCTGCCCATCCACATGAACCAGCGCGGCCACGAGCACGCGGCCAACGTCATTGCAGCTTCCTAGCAATGGTTTTCAATAATGTGGTGATATTGAAAATGTAGGTATGGTTGTGGACATGACTGTAAAAGCTGTTATTGCCCGCTCTAAGGGCGCGGAAGTTGAGACCGTAAATATCGTCGTTCCCGATCCCGGCCCCAATGACGTCATCGTGCGGGTGCAGGCCTGCGGTGTATGCCACACCGACTTGGCCTACCGCGATGGTGACATCGAGGATGCCTTCCCCTTCCTGCTGGGCCACGAGGCGGCCGGCGTGGTGGAGACCGTAGGCTCTTCGGTTACTCACGTGGAGGAGGGCGATTTCGTCGTCCTGAACTGGCGTGCAGTGTGCGGCGAGTGCCGCGCCTGCAAGAAGGGCGAGCCCAAGTACTGCTTCAATACCCACAACGCTTCCAAGGCCATGACCTTGGAGGACGGCACCGAGCTCACCCCTGCGCTGGGCATCGGTTCCTTCGCGGAGAAGACCCTGGTCCACGAGGGCCAGTGCACCAAGGTTGATGAGATGGATCCAGTCGCTGCGGGCTTGCTGGGCTGCGGCATCATGGCCGGCCTGGGCGCTTCCGTTAATACCGGCGATATCCAGCTGGGCGAGTCCGTAGCCATCTTCGGCTGCGGCGGCGTCGGCGTGGCAGCGATTGCTGGTGCGAAGCTGGCGGGCGCGGCGAAGATCATCGCCGTAGACATTGATGAGTCCAAGCTGGAGACGGCGCGCGAGTTCGGTGCCACCGACACCATTTGCTCGAAGGGCATGTCGGAGCAGGAGGTCATCGATGCGGTGCGCGATCTCACCGGCGGCTTCGGCACGGATGTTTCCATCGACGCGGTGGGCATCCAGCCAACGTGGCGCCAGGCCTTCTACTCCCGCGATCACGCCGGCCGCATGGTGATGGTGGGCGTGCCTAACCTGACTGACCACGTGGACATCCCGGCCATCGATCTCTACGGCCGCGGCGGTTCCATCAAGCCGGCTTGGTACGGCGACTGCTTGCCGGAGCGTGACTTCCCCGCATACGTTGCCCTGCACAAGGCCGGCAACTTCCCGCTGGATAAGTTTGTTTCTGAGCGCATCGCGCTTGACGATGTCGAGTCTGCCTTCCAAACTATGAAGGACGGCAAGGTACTACGTTCGGTGGTGGAATTTTAATGCAGATTGAAAGCACGGTAACTTCCGGAAAGTTCCGTTTGGACGGCGGCGAATGGGACGTTGACAATAACGTCTACGTGCTTGGCGATGCCTCCAGTGTCTACATCGTCGACCCTTCCCACGACCTCGATGCCGTGGCAGAGTTGGTGGGCGATCGCAAGGTTGAGGGCATCATCTTGACCCACGGCCACAACGATCACTGCGAGCTCGCGCCGGAAGCAGCAAAGCGCTTTGATGCGGATGTCTACATGCACCCGGACGATGACATGCTGTGGCAAGAGGCCAATGGCGATGCCCACTACATCGACCTAGCCGATAACGGCCAGTTCGACATCAACGGTGAGAAGATCACTGTCTACCACACCCCGGGCCACTCGCCGGGCTGTGTTGTCCTCTACGTCGATGGCACGCTTTTGTCTGGCGATACCCTGTTTAACGGCGGCCCTGGCGCAACGGGGCGCAAGTACTCGGACTTCGATGTGATCATCGAATCCCTGCGCAACGTCGTATTCAACCTGCCGGATGACACCAAGGTCTTGCCGGGCCACGGCGATGCTACGACGGTGGGCGCGGAAGCGGCGCGCATCGACGAGTACATCGAGCGCGGCTACTAAAAATCGCGCAAGTACTCTCCGTAGCCGGATTTGAGGAGGGGCTGGGCTAGCGCTTCCAGCTCCGCCTGGGAAATGAATCCGGCTTCGTAGGCCGCCACCTCGGGGGAACCGATGATGATGCCCGTTCTTTTCTGCATCACCTCTACGTAGGCGGCGGCCTCGCTCATGGAATCGACGGTGCCGGTATCCAGCCAAACACTACCGCGGTGGAGGCGCTGCACACTTAGCGCGCCGCGGCGCAGGTAGGCCTCGTTGATGGAGGTAATCTCGAGCTCCCCGCGATTGCTTGGCGTGATGGACTTAGCGATATCGATGACAGAATTATCGTAGAAATACAGCCCGACGACGGCATGATTAGACCGCGGTTCCGCCGGCTTTTCTTCAATGCTGAGCGCTTGGCCGGCTTGGTCGAATTCGACGACGCCGTAGCGCTGCGGATCCGATACTTCATAGGCAAAGATGATGCCGCCTTCTGGATTGCGGCACTGGCTTAGTTCCCCGCCGAAGCCGTGGAAGATATTATCGCCGAGGACCAGCGCAACGCTGTCATCACCAATGAAATCCTCCCCAATCAAAAAAGCCTGCGCCAACCCTTCGGGCCGGTGCTGCACGGCGTAATCGATCATCAGCCCGAGCTGGGATCCATCCCCGAAGAGCCTTTGAAACGCCCCAGCGTCCTCTGGGGTGGTGATGATGAGGATCTCCCGAATGCCCGCTTGGATGAGCGTGGTTAACGGGTAGTAGATCATCGGCTTGTCATAGATGGGCATAAGCTGCTTAGAGATGCCCTTAGTGATGGGATAAAGCCGCGTTCCGGATCCACCGGCGAGGATTATGCCTTTCATCGCTACTCCTCGCTGGCCTCGGTGTTTTCGTTAGTTTTGGCGGTTCCGGCGGTTGCTCCGGCGCCAGGCTCGCCGGTATCACCGGTATCGCTGGGCTCACCGGCACCGCTGGGTCCGCTGGGCTCGCTGGGTTCGCTAGGGTACAGCGCGAGATACAAGGCGAGGGCTGCCCGCCAATTTTGCGGCGAAAATCCCGTGGCCTCGATTTTATCTAGGGCAAGTGTCGACTCTTTGGGGCGCGGTGCTTCGGGGCCGACGATTTCCCGATACTGCTCGGTGCTTACCGGCGTGACCTCTGAGGGGTCGTGGCCCAGGCCGATGAATACGGACATCGCCATTTCATCGCGCCCGACGGTATCGCCGGAATTGGAGATATTATAAATCCCGTACTCGGGCCGGGTGCGCAAGAGATGCGCGATGCCCTTGGCCAAATCCTCAGCGAAGGTGGGGCGCCCGCGCTGGTCATGAATGACCTTCGGCTCCTTATCCGCTTCGGCGAAGCGGCGCATGGTGGCGATGAAATTCGGGCCATCGCCAAACACCCACGAGGTGCGCACAACATAATGCTGCGGTGCAGTCTGAGCGGCGGTTTCACCAGCAGCCTTCGACGCCCCGTAGGCGGATAGGGGCGAGGGGATCTCGTCTTCAGTGTGCAGCTCATTGGATCCATCGAAGATGTAGTCGCTGGATACGTGTACGAAGGTCAGCTGGTTTTCGGCAGCGATGCGGGCGAGTTTGGCTGGCGCCTCGGCGTTTACGGCCCAGGCGGCGGCGCAATCGTCCTCGGCGCCATTGACGTCGTTGTAGGCGGCGCAGTTGATGATGGCTTCGTATTGTTTCCACTGGCGCTGCGGGGGATTGGTGATGTCGAACTCCGTGCGGGTACAGAACTCGGCATTCTTGAGGACCCGTTTCAGCGCCCGGCCAAGCTGACCATTCGCACCGGTCACGAGGATTTTGCGGGGTGGCATGGGCTCTACATCTGCAAGCGCTGGCAGTTGCTTGTCTTTTTCTGAAACCTCGCGTGGTTCGAGGGGCCACTCCACAGCGTCGAGGTTGGTTCCGGTATAGCGTGCCTCGGGGGACCAATGCTCGTTAACCAGGTAGGAGTAGGAAGTTTCCTCGAGGGCTTGAAAACCATTGGCAACCCCGCGGGGCACAAATACGGCGGTCTCTGGCCCCACTTCATGGGTGACAATTTCGCCGAAGGTTGCGGAACCTTCCCGTAGATCGCACCAGGCACCAAAGATCTTGCCGTGCGCGACGGAGATGAGCTTGTCCCAAGGCTCAGCGTGCAGCCCGCGCGTGGCACCGGTGCGGTTATAAGAAATATTATTTTGCACCGGCTGGAACGAAGCCAGCTCTGGTGCGGCCTCGCTAAGTTTCTCGCGCTGCCAGTTCTCCTTGAACCAGCCACGGTTATCTCCGTGTACGTCCAGCTCAATGATGCTTAGGCCTTCAATGGCGGTGTTGTGTACCTGCATAATTACTGTCCTTGCTCTTTATAGCGGGCTTCTACAGAATCCTTTTGGAAACGCCACCAAGTTTCGTTATCGCGATACCAGGCGATGGTATCTTCTAGTCCCGCCCGGATATCGGTATAACGGGGCTGCCAATCCAATTCGCGGCGCAGCTTGGAAGCATCCATGGCATAGCGCTGGTCGTGGCCGGGGCGGTCCGCCACGTGCTCGTACAGGGCCCGACCTCCTTGGGTATGTCCCATGATTTCGCAGATCATCTCGATGATGCGCTTATTATCGATGTCCGGCTGATCAGCGCCGATATTATACGTCTCACCTATCCGCCCCTCTTCGAGGATTTTTAGCACTGCCGCATTGTGATCGTCGACGTGGATCCAGTCGCGCACTTGCTCACCCGTGCCATAGAGCTTAGGCGTATGCCCGGAAAGGATATTGGTGATTTGGCGCGGGATGAACTTCTCGATGTGTTGGTAGGGCCCATAATTATTCGAGCAATTAGAAATGGTGGCGCGCAGTCCAAAAGAACGGACCCATGCCCGCACGAGGTGATCGGAGCTCGCCTTGGTAGCCGAATAAGGGCTGGAGGGCGCATAGGCGGTTTCCTCAGTGAACTTGGTATCCGCCCCAATTTCTAAGTCCCCGAATACCTCATCGGTAGAAACGTGGTGAAAGCGGACATCGTATGCCCGGCACGCCTCCAGAAGGGTATAGGTACCCACCACATTGGTCTGGATAAACGGTGAGGGATCCCGCAGCGAATTATCATTATGCGATTCAGCGGCGAAGTGCACGACGATATCCGCCTTGGCGACGAGCGGCTTTACCGTCGTAGCATCCGCGATATCGCCCTCCACTAATTCCACATCGAGCCCCGCAAGGTTATCTCGGTTGCCGGCGTAGGTCAGCTTATCCAAAACGGTGATGTGGGTATCTGGGCGAACCTTTGTCATGAGGCGCACGAAATTGGCGCCGATGAAGCCGGCGCCGCCAGTAACGAGCATGGTGTGCATGAGTCTCCAGTGTAGGGCAGTCCGTATAGGCGCTGCGCGTGGACAGCCCCAAAACGCTTGTACACGCACTTCTAGGCCGCACGACATGATCGTACGGCCTGAAGGCATGATGATGGGTGGGGAGTAAGGCATACTCACGCTGCGCCGGGAGGCGGCGGAGAAGGTGGTGAGCCCAGCGCCGAAGGCTGCGGCGATTCAACCGGGGAACCGGGTGGTGAATCCACCGGTGCATGAGGCTGAGCAGGCGGGTCAGTGAGCTTGCGCGCCGGGGCTTGCTCCGCAGCGGGGGAGTCATTGAGCTCTACCGAGGGGGAAAGGCCTCCGGTATGCGCCGAGCGATAACCCACCCGGCCCGTTTCCGGGTCTCTTTCCGCATGCCCCATGCCATTACGGCCATCGCGGTTATCGTTATTGTCCACGTGGTGTCGGCGGCATAACAGGGTCAGGTTCCGGAGGTCTGTAGCTCCCCCGTGGGACCACGCCTGCAGGTGGTGAACATCGCAGTCTTGCCACGGCCGGTTGCAGTCTGGGTGTGTGCACACGATTTCATTGGCGGCGAGCGCCAGCTTTTGCCACAGCGAAGCGGTGCGCTTGGTGCGCCCGAGCTCGAGCGGGAAGCCCTTGTCATCAACGGCGCAGAAAAAGTCGTGCTGCGCGGCGCCCAAGCGGAGAAGATCGAGCGGGGATAGGTCGATTCCCACGCTCGTGGTGAAGCGGGTGTCACTGCTCATCGCTTGTAGCTCTTCAAGAGTGGTAGCGACGAAGAAGGAACCGAGACCGTCCGATTTCTTTTGGCCTGCGGATAAGTAGCTCCCCAGTGCCGCGGTCAACTGATCTGCCATGCGCTGGGCATAGGTGCGCGTATCGTCTTCGGGACTCAGGCTTTCGCTGCCTTTATTCTTGGCAGGGGCGAAAGCGCTGGCTAGGACCGCGGCGGCGGAGGCATCGAGGTAGCCGGAGATGTGCACGCCACCGTCTGCATCTTGGTTAGAAATGCTGAAGCGGCGCTTGCGGGTGGCCGCGTGCGGATCGCGCTTCCCAGAGGGATCGACGGCGTGCTTATTTGCTTTGCGGATAGCCTGCCGCAGCCAATCGCGCAGGGACTCATAGGAGCGGCGTTTAGCCTCCTCTAGAGCCTTATTGCGCAGCTCCCGCGGCCCAGGAACCGCGAACTTATTGAGGTTACGCAGCTCCCGTTCGATGAGGTTGAGGATGCGCTCTGGGATAGGGTCTTCCTC
Organism: Corynebacterium sp. KPL2838; assembly: GCF_040225455.1. Classification (NCBI taxonomy): domain Bacteria; kingdom Bacillati; phylum Actinomycetota; class Actinomycetes; order Mycobacteriales; family Corynebacteriaceae; genus Corynebacterium; species Corynebacterium sp. KPL2838. The sequence goes on from NZ_JBEHFT010000007.1 coordinate 53,888, forward strand.
GAAGAGCTTCTTGCGGCGCTGTTCTTCCGCGCGGCGCTCACGTTCGGCGCGGCGGCGCGCTTCCTCCTCGGCTTTCTTTTGCGCGGCCGCGTCTGCCTCGTCGTCTGCTGGCGGGGGAGTAGGTTCAGGATCCTCGATGGGTGCAAAGAGGTTCTTGCCGTTGCGCAGGCGTGCGGCGGCTTCGGACTCCGTGAGGCCAAGGCGGGCGACTAAATAGTCCTTAGCCTTAGAGGAGCCGACCCGCCTGCCGGCATCATCGCGCTCTGCAATAAAGGCAAAGGCGGCATCGATAGTGGATTTATTGCCCAGCGCCCGTTCTAAATGCTCGAAGTTAGGGTGGAGCAATTCGAAGGAGAGATCGTCCGGATTCTGCATAAGGTTGCGCAGGCGCGTAAGCCCCGCAGCCACATCAGAAATCGCTGAATTGATTTCTGTATGCTTAGCAGTTTCCATGGTTCCCTCCTTCCTGTTTCGCTTTCATGTTCTATTCTAGGTCAATAAAACACCAGCGCAACCGCAAGAAAGGAATTGGTCAATAGACTGTACATTCCCCACTAGAACGGGCCTGTCCATAAACAAAACCACGGCAAATAGCGCCCAAAACCACTAGTCCGGAAACTTGGGCAACGCGGTTTCATCGAGCCATGCGGCAACGGTGGCATCGAAAAGAGCGGCGTCCGGCGCAGCCCCCCGGAAGGACGAGAGGAGATCGGAGGGCTGAACCACGGAGTGTTGATGCTGGGTGAGGTAGGAGGTGAGGGTGGGGAAGAAGGCATCGCCAAGCAGCCGGTGAATGGCGTGCACCGCGAGGGCCCCGCGCTTGTACACGCGGTCATCGAACATATCGCGCGCACCGGGATCAGAAACCTTGATGTCTTGGCGCTTGCGCATCAGAACTTGGTAATGCGAGCGCGCCGCCTCGCGCGCGGAGGAGGCACCCTTGTGCTCACCCCACAACCACTCGCTGTAGCAGGCAAAACCCTCATTGAGCCAAATATCCTTCCATGCAGAAAGGCCAACGGAATTGCCAAACCATTGGTGGGAAAGCTCGTGTGCGATGAGTCGCTCGAAGGCGTGATCGCCTTTCACATGGTTGGAACCAAAAATGGACAGGCCCTGGGCCTCGAGGGGGATTTCCAGCTCATCCTCGGCAATGACGACCTGATAGGCGGGGAAAGGATAAGGCCCGTAGATAGAGGAGAAGAAATCCACCATCTCTTGCTGCCGGGAGAATTCTTCGCGCACGCACTCGCGCAAGAACGCCGGCGCCCACGCCTGGGTATCAGCCCCCAGCGAATAAGAAGAAAACTCGCCTACCTGCACCGTTGCCAGGTACGTGGCCATGGGGTGGCGTGTGCGGTAGTGCCACCGAGTGGTGGAACCGCCGGCCTTGCGGGAGACCAATTCGCCATTGGAAATGACGGTAAAGGGGCTATCGGCGGTGATGATGATGTCATACGTCGCCTTTTCTGAAGGCGTGTCATCGCACGGGAACCAGCTGGGCGCGCCATTAGGCTGGCTGGCCACCAACGAGCCGGATTCGGTTTCCTCCCAGCCAATTTCGCCCCACGTGGTGCGGATGGGGCGCGGACTGCCGCCATAGCGAATGTGCAGCTCAAACTCAGTTCCGCCAGGAATCTCGTCTGCAAAACGCAGACGCAGCTTCCCCGAAGATTGGCGGAATTTAGCCACCCGCGGGGCGTGCTTGGCGGTTACGCGCCGCGCTACCATCGCCCCGCCGAGGTCCAAAGTTAAGGAGGTCAGCTCTTCCACCGCGCGCACGCTTAAAATGGCCTCACCTTGCAACAGGTTTGGCTCCACGCGGTAGTTCAAGTCCAGCGTGTAGTGGGTGACTTCAAAACCGAGGTTGAAGTCCACGCCGGTATAAGGATCAGTATGCGCACGCGAAAAGGCGGTAGGAAGCAATGTCATAATATTGCGATCCTACCGCCCGTCAGGCACAGCCAAAATTTAGCTATTGAATGCCTTCTCGAATACTTGCCAAGAATCCTTCAGATCCTGGTTCCAGTGCGGCCACGAGTGGGTTCCGGTATTGCGGAAGTTAAAGGTGGCTGGCACGCCGGCCTGGTCAAGCTTGGCCTTGAAATTGTGGGTACAGTAATTTACCCCGGCCTCGATGGCGCCGCCTTCAATCTGCAGGGTGGCGGATCCCTGCGCTGCCTGTAGCGGATTGTAGCCCTTGGATTGGATATAGGAGAACGTATCTTCCTCGCCGGCCAAGCCAGAACCGGAAGAAATGTATAGCTCGGTACCGCGTAGCTTCTCAGCGTTCATCATGGCGTCGTTGTAACGGTTGGTCTCGGAGCCGTACGGACCCCACATTTGATCCACGCTGCCGCCGCCGCGGTTGACCGTCAACTCTACGCCCTTGCGTTCCAGTGGGTAAGCGGTAGCGGCACAACCGGCGTATGAGCCCACTGCATCGTAAAAGCCTGGGTTGTGCTGGGCTAGCAGCAGGGAAGAGGTAGCGGACATGGACATGCCGGCAATGGCGCGGTGGTTATCCGCGTTGATGTGCTTTTCAATGGCGCCCGGCAGTTCCTTAGTTAGGAAGGTTTCCCACTTTTGCGGTCCCTGCAGGAATTTTGAACTCGGCTCAGAGATCCAGTCGGTGTAGTAGGAGAACGCACCGGCCTGCGGGACTACAACGTTGACGTCCTTTTCGTGGTAGAAATCAACGGCATCAGAAAGCTTTAGCCAGTCCATGTCTTGCTCTGCTCCGCCTGCGCCATTGAGCAGGTAAATGGTTGGGCGGTTTTCGCTCTTGGCGCGGATGACAGCTAGCGGAATCTTCCGGTCATTCATCGCCGGCGAGGTTGCCTCGAGCGTTTCAACGCGCGCGTCGTCCTTGTACTTCTTGTACCAGGACTTACCCGCGATCTCCGGGGTAGGTTCCAGCGGGGAAATCGTGGACTGTGCGGCATCGCCCGCCACTTGCTGCGGGGTGAGATCGGCTGCGCCCGCCACGGGGGCATAAGCTAAGCCCGTGCAAACCGCAGCTGCCGCGAGGATAGAGTTAAGACGCTTCATAGTGCTTCTTTCCAGTGGGGAGTGGACTCGATAACTATACTTCGGCCGCGAAAAATCGGCATGTTGAGGGAAGTATATTCAGTATTCCTACATGTAGACCTAACCAATAATAGTGCCCAATAAATGCCTGCCGGTAAAGGCTTCCACTCACGTGGGGGAGTAGCGGGGGTAGGTACACCTTCATTGCCTTTTCCGCTATCAATGATAAGTAACGCTATGACAACTGAGGTTTCTATGTCATAATTTCCCAATGAAGCACAGCGTGACGTGGTTGGCGCCTGTAATAACATCAGTAGCGGCTGCGTTAGTGCTTTTAGTGTGAAAAGCTAAGCAGCGAGATTCTGTACTCGCGCCCCATCAAGAGAAAGAACAGCAATGAACCTTTTTGATTCCGCCCTCGTGTCCTTCAATGAATTCATTGGGCCATTCATCCACTCTGCAATGGATGCATATTCCACGCTGCTAGCATCCTTGGGTGTGATTTAAGTCCACGAATGCTTAAGGGCCCTGCGGAGGTGCATCTGCTGCTTGCCGATGCCCCCTTTGCAGGGCCCTTTCCCTATCCTCACCGCGGCTTGGGGTGGGGTGCCCCCAAGTGTAACCAATTACGCGACATTGAGGACAAAGTTACGTATCCTGTAGGGCGTGACTAACGAACATTATGACGTAGTAGTACTCGGTGCGGGCCCTGGCGGCTACGTTGCCGCTATCCGCGCAGCTCAGCTTGGAAAGAAAGTCGCTGTTATTGAAAAGCAGTACTGGGGCGGAGTCTGCCTCAACGTAGGCTGTATTCCCTCTAAGTCGCTGCTGAAGAATGCAGAGGTAGCCCACACCTTCAACCACGAGGCGAAGGCTTTTGGCATCTCCGGCGATGTTTCCTTTGATTTCGGTGTAGCCCACAAGCGCTCCCGCAAGGTTTCTTCGGGCATCGTCAAGGGCGTTCACTACCTGATGAAGAAGAACAAGATCACCGAGATCAACGGTCTGGGTTCCTTCAAGGACGATAAGACCATTGAGATTACTGAGGGCGATGATGAAGGTAAGACCGTTACCTTCGATGACTGCATCATCGCCACCGGCTCCGTGGTCAAGTCTCTGCCTGGCGTTGAGCTGGGCGGCAATATCGTTTCCTATGAAGAGCAGATCTTGAACGAGGAAGCACCGAAGTCCATGGTCATCGTGGGCGCCGGCGCCATCGGCATGGAATTTGCTTATGTGCTGGCCAACTACGGTGTGGACGTCACCATCGTGGAGTTCATGGACCGCGTCCTGCCGAACGAGGACAAGGACGTATCCAAGGAGATTGCCAAGCAGTACAAGAAGCTTGGCGTTAAGCTTTTGACCGGCTACAAGACCACCTCTGTAAAGGACAACGGCGACGATGTCACCGTTGAGGTGGAATCCAAGGATGGATCCAAGCAGGACACCCTGACCGTGGATCGCGCCATGATCTCCATCGGCTTCGCCCCGCGCGTTGAGGGCTTTGGCCTTGAGAACACCGGCGTTGAGCTGACTGAGCGCGGTGCCATCGACATCGATGACCGCATGCGCACCAACGTTGACCACATTTATGCCATCGGTGACGTCACCGCGAAGCTGCAGCTCGCACACGTGGCAGAGGCACAGGGCGTTGTAGCGGCAGAAACCATTGCTGATGCAGAAACTCAGCTCTTGGGTGACTACAACAACATGCCGCGCGCTACCTTCTGCAACCCGCAGGTCGCTTCCTTTGGCTACACCGAAGAGGCAGCCAAGGAGAAGTTCCCGGATAAGGACATCAAGGTTGCTACCTTCCCGTTCTCCGCAAACGGTAAGGCCGCTGGCCTGAATGAGACCGCCGGCTTTGTCAAGCTTATTGCTGACGGCGAATTCGGCGAGCTCATCGGCGGACACATGGTGGGCTCCAACGTGTCGGAGCTCTTGCCTGAGCTGACCTTGGCTCAGCGTTTCGACCTGACTACTGAGGAAATCGGCCGCAACGTACACACCCACCCAACCTTGTCTGAGGCCATGAAGGAAGCCGCCGAAGGTATCAGCGGCCACATGATCAACCTGTAAACAAGCGTTCCTACACCGCATAACGGCACCGCAGCGTTCTCCAAAAAGGAGCACCGCGGTGCCGTTTCTCTATGCGCGGCTAAAAAGACCAGCTAGTAAGGTGCGACGGCTGAGCGGTGGATATCGATATCGATCGCTTCGTTGATGGGCGGGAAAGCGCGCTGCGAGCAGTTTTCGCGGGCGCAGGTGCGACACCCTGGGCCGATGGGGGTGGCCGCGTGGAGATTGGTGAGATCGAGGCCCTCCGCATAGACTGTGCGATCGGCGTGGCGGGCCTCGCAGCCTAAGCCAATGGCGAAGAGCTTATTAGTATCGCCGTAGCGTCCTTGGTGGTGCTGCACGGCGCGGGAAATCCACAGGTAGTTGCGGCCATCGGGCATCTGCGCAAGCTGGCGCGAAATGACCCCCGGGCGGGTGAAGGTCTCGTAGATATTCCACAGCGGGCAGGTGCCGCCGTTATTGGAAAAGTGCACGCCGGTGGCGGATTGCCGCTTGGACATATTGCCTGCACGATCCACGCGCACGAAGGTAAAGGGAATGCCGCGCAGGTTATCGCGCTGCAGGGTGGAGAGCCGGGATGCAACTGTCTCATATCCCACGCCGAAGACTTGGCACAGATACTCCACGTCGTAGCCGGCGCGCTCGGCTTCGCTGTGCATCATGGCATAGGGCATGAGCGTGGCGGCGGCGAAGTAGCTGGCCAAGCCGCGTTGCGCCAGGCTGCGGGAGGCATCAGAGGTAAAGGGCTCATCGGCCACCAGCGCGGAGATCTGGTCTTGGGCCTCGAGCAGGCCGAGCTCGGCGGCCATGCGGAAGGCGCGTTGGCCCTCGCTCAGGCGCGAGGCGAGCGTGAACTGCCCGTTCTCGCGGTCAAAGCGGTGCAGCGTGCCATCCATCTGCGCCGTCAGCTCGATTTCTACGCCGTGTTCCTCGCGCAGCCGGTTTGCCAGCGCCTGCTCGGTATCGCGAATGCCGAACCCAGAAACGGCGAGTTCACCGGCAAGTTCCTCCGCGCGGTGATCCAGCCCGTCCAGGTAATTCTGACGGGCGTAGAAGAAGTCGCGCACCTCATCGTGTGGCATGGATAAGGCAGCTGCGCTTTCCGATGTCCTCCTCGTATCCGTAGCCAGCGACAGCTTATCGCGCACATTGCGATAGCGACGGTGTACATCGACAAGCGTGCGGGCAACGGTGGGGTGGTTATACACCAGCTCCGAAAGCTCCTGCAGTTCCACTGGGGAAGGGCACAGTTCCTTGTCTTGGATGACGTCCTGGATCTCTGCGAGGAGGCGGGAATCATCATCGCGGGAGAAAAACGTGGCATCGACGCCAAAGACCTCGGTAATGCGCAGGAGAACCGGCACGGTCAGCGGGCGGACGTCGTGTTCAATCTGGTTGACGTAACTGGCGGAAAGGCCGAGGGTGCCAGCTAGGGAGGCTTGGCTGAGATCGCGTTCACGGCGAAGCTGGCGAAGGCGAGAGCCCACATACGTCTTACTCATGCGCCAAAGATTACTAGTAGAAAGCGCGCGTGTGCATCTTTATGGCGAAAATTTTGTGAAGACTCTTCGCTACCTGGACACCGGGTTTGTGGGGTTTCATGCGAAAGTTTGACACATAAAGGGGTGGGTTAATCACTCGCGTAACACGGAGTGGTGAAGCTCACAGTTTGGTTCATAAATATGAAACATCTGTATTGCGTAAATGAAGGTGGCCAAGGTGACAGCGTTTTCGCATTCTTGTTCTCAGGATACCCTTACCTAAAAGATCTCACCGCCTGATCGTGCCTGCGAACCAGGAGCGAATGGCTGCTCGAAAATAACTAGTAACCAGCGGTTAAGCCCGGTTAAGGTAAGTACGACTATGGAGGTGTCATGACTTTAAGAAATCCGGACCGTGAGGCAATTGCTCACGGCCACATCACTAATGAACCAATTCGTCAGAATCCCGGAACGCCATCGTGGGTACTGAAGCTCATCATGGCCGTCACCGGTTTGCTCTTTGCGCTTTTCGTGGTCGGCCACATGGCCGGCAACCTGAAGCTGTACATGCCGGCACACAACGGTGAGCCCGCCCTGGATGAGTACGGCGAGTTCCTGCGCTCGATGGGTGAACCGCTGCTGCCGCACGGCTCTGCCCTGTGGATCATCCGCATCGTGCTGATCGTGGCAATCCTTGCCCACATCTACGGTGCCTTCACCTTGGCTTCCCGCTCCAAGGCATCCCGCGGCAAGTTCAAGCGCACCAACCTGATGGGTGGCCTAGATTCCTTCGCCACCAAGTCCATGCTGGTGACCGGTGTAGTGCTGCTGCTCTTCATCATCTTCCACCTGCTGGACCTCACCTTGGGCGTACAGCCAGTGGCCCCGGAAGCCTTCGTTGAAGGCTCTGTCAAGGCCAATATGATCGAAACCTTTAGCCGTTGGCCGGTCACCATCTTCTACGTGCTGGCAATGTGCTGCCTCTTCCTGCACCTGACCCACGGCATCCGCCTCGCCGCATCTGACCTGGGTATCACCGGTGCAAAATGGCGTCAGACCTTCTTGGTCTTGGCGTACATCATCCCGGCCGTTGTATGCATCGGCAACATCGTTATGCCTTTGTCCGTTGCCCTGGGCTTGGTCAGCTAAAGGAGATAGGAACCCATGACTACTACTGAACTCAAGCGTGAACACCCCAACTTCTCGCACCCAAAGTCCAGCGTTGAGGGCGTCTCCGCTGGTAATATCCTGGAATCCCAGGAACCGCACGGCGTGCCGATGAAGGATATGTGGGCTCACCACGTTGACCACATGAACCTGGTCTCCCCACTGAACCGCCGCAAGTTCGAGGTCCTCGTTGTAGGTACCGGCTTGTCCGCGGGTGCTGCTGCGGCAGCCCTTGGTGAATTGGGCTACGGCGTCAAGGTCTTTACCTACCACGACTCCCCGCGCCGCGCGCACTCCATTGCTGCGCAGGGTGGTGTCAACGCCTCCCGCGCCAAGAAGGTCGATAACGACTCCGCTTACCGCCACACCAAGGACACCGTGAAGGGCGGCGATTACCGCTGCCGCGAGTCCGACTGCTGGCGTCTGGCTAACGAGTCCGTTCGCGTTATTGACCACATGAACGCCATCGGCGCCCCGTTCGCCCGTGAGTACGGCGGCACCCTGGCCACCCGTTCCTTCGGTGGTGTGCAGGTCTCCCGTACCTACTACACCCGTGGCCAAACAGGTCAGCAGCTGCAGCTGTCCACGACCTCGGCACTGTACCGTCAGATCGGCCTGGGCAATGTGGAGCTTTTTGCCCACAATGACATGCAGGACATCATCACCTACGAGGAAAACGGCAAGAAGCGCGCGGGCGGCATTGTTACCCGCAACCTGATTACCGGTGAGCTCAAGGCCTTCACCGGCCACGCCGTCATCCTGGGTACCGGTGGTTACGGCAACGTCTACCACATGTCCACCCTGGCAAAGAACTCCAACGCCAGCGCCATGATGCGTGCTTATGACAAGGGCGCTTACCTGGCTTCCCCGGCGTTCGTGCAGTTCCACCCGACAGGCCTGCCGGTCAACTCCGATTGGCAGTCCAAGACCATTTTGATGTCGGAGTCCCTGCGTAACGATGGCCGCATCTGGTCGCCCAAGGAAGAAGGCGATGACCGCGACCCGAATACCATCCCGGATGATGAGCGCGACTACTTCTTGGAGCGCCGCTATCCGGCCTTCGGTAACTTGGTTCCCCGTGACGTTGCCTCCCGTGCAATTTCCCAGCAGATCAACAAGGGCTTGGGCGTTGGACCGCTGAAGAACTCGGTCTACCTTGACTTCCGTGACGCTATCGAGCGCCTGGGCAAGGATAAGATCCGCGAGCGTTACTCCAACCTGATTCAGATGTATGAAGAGGCCATTGGTGAGTCCGCGTACGAGACCCCAATGCGCATTGCTCCTACCTGTCACTTCACCATGGGTGGCCTGTGGACCGACTTCAATGAGATGACCTCTATTGACGGCCTCTTCGCCGCCGGTGAGTGCTCTTGGACCTACCACGGCGCTAACCGCCTGGGCGCTAACTCCCTGCTTTCGGCTTCCGTTGACGGCTGGTTCACCCTGCCGTTTACCATCCCGAACTACTTGGCTGACCACCTCAACGAGGACAAGCTGGCCGAGGATTCCGCTGAGGCACAGGAAGCCGTGCAGAAGTCCCAGGAGCGCATCGATAAGTTGATGCAGGTCCACGGCGATGACCCGCACGGTCCGTCCCACTACCACCGCCAGCTGGGTGACCTGCTGTACTTCGGCTGCGGTGTGTCCCGTAACGTCGAGGACCTGAAGGACACCATCGAGAAGATTCGCGCCCTGCGCGATGACTTCTGGAAGAACGTCCGCATCCCTGGTGAGGCGAATGACATGAACCAAGTCCTGGAATACGGCCTGCGCGTTGCCGATTACCTGGACCTGGGTGAGCTCATGTGCATCGACGCCCTTGACCGCGATGAGTCTTGCGGCGCTCACTTCCGCGAAGATCACCTTTCTGAAGAAGGCGAAGCCGAGCGTGACGATGAGAACTGGTGCTTCGTTTCCGCCTGGGAGCCGGGCGAGAACAAGAACGAGTTCATCCGCCACGCAGAACCCCTGTACTTTGACTCGATCCCGCTGATGACAAGGAACTACAAGTAATGAAATTGACACTTGAGATCTGGCGTCAAGCCGGACCCACCCAGGAAGGTAAATTCGAAACCGTCCGGGTGGATGATGCCTCCGAGCAGATGTCCATTCTGGAGCTATTGGACCACGTCAACGAAGGCTACATTGAGCGCGGCGAAGGGCCCTTCGCTTTCGCCTCTGACTGCCGCGAGGGCATCTGTGGTACCTGTGGTTTGACCGTCAACGGTCGCCCACACGGCCCTGGTCAGAACACCCCTGCCTGCCAGCAGCGCCTGTTTAACTTCAACGATGGCGACACCATTCAGCTGGAGCCATTCCGTTCCGCTGCGTACCCCGTCATCAAGGACATGGTGGTTGACCGCTCCGCACTGGACCACGTGATGGAGCAGGGCGGTTACGTTTCCATGGATGCCGGCACCGCACCGGATGCCGATACCATGCACATCAACCACGAGACCGCTGAGTACTCGCTGGATCACGCAGCCTGCATTGGTTGCGGTGCCTGCGTTGCTGCCTGCCCGAACGGTGCGGCACACCTGTTCACTGGTGCCAAGCTGGTTCACCTGTCCATGATGCCGCTGGGCAAGGAAGAGCGAGGCAGCCGTGCCCGCAACATGGTTGCTGATTTGGAATCCAACTTCGGCCACTGCTCCCTCTACGGTGAGTGTGCCGATGTCTGCCCGGCTGGCGTCCCACTGACTGCAGTATCTGCCGTTACCCGCGAACGTGCACGTGCTGCTTTCCGTGGCAAGGACGACTAAGCTAGAGTTATTCCGTAGGAATACTAGGAACGAGAGAAAGACAGAAAGACTCCGCCATGAGCGATAACACCCACGTAGTTGCTGACTACCAGAGCGAAACGTATCCGGAGTTCTCCGGCAAGATTCAGGACAACTACATCGAAGGCTACGACCCAGTATCCTTCGCAGCTCCTCACTCTTCCCTTCTCCGCACCTCCACGTGGGTCGGCATGGGTTTGATCTTGTCTTGCCTGCCGGCAGCCGGCATCCTCATCTGGGGCCTCGGCGTGTGGGATACCCCGCTGGGTACCGCCGGTGAGGGCAACTACGGCCTGACCATCGCCATCGGCGCCATTTCCTTGATTGCGGTTGCCATTGTGGCCGCTGGTTCTATTCACTTCGGACGCCGCTACTACCGGCAGTACCGCAAGGAAACCGGCCGAGTTAACTAGTATTCGCTCTTAAAGCACCTCCAGCCCCGCCTCCAATAGCATTGAGAACATGCCAGGAGGCGGGGCTGTTCCTGTTTTGACGGGAGAGCTAGCGCTTGGCGATGGCCCAGCTGCCCCACACCCCGGCTCCGCTGGAGCTTGAACCGGACCCTGTTTGGTGGACACCTGATATCTAGCCCAGTCGCGCTGGAAAGAAAGGTAATCTACCACCATGTCCAGGTACTCCGAACAGTTCAAACGCGATGCCGTGGCCCTCTATGAGAACAATGAGGACCTCTCGCTGAACTCAGCATCAGCCCAGCTCGGCATCAACCGTGCCTCGCTGCATTCATGGGTGAAGAAGTACGGCGCCGGTAAACGTGCGCCCGCATAAAAGCCGTGCATGATGAAGCCCAAGCGGCGAATGATTCCGAACGGATCCGCCAGTGAGGGAAAAGAAAACGCAAAGCTGCGCGAAGAACGCGACACCCTGCGCAAGGCCGCCACACATTTTGACTACTAAAGTAGGCCCACTGGCAAGCAGCCTTATTCCCCGACGTGTCCACTTTCCAGCGTCAAGTCCCGTTCTATTGTCGATCTTGGATTATTCATTATGGAAACGCTAGGCTTTATTGTGAAAGCCTCGGAACGATCCCTGCACTACGAAAGTAGGAGTAAATCGCCGAGGTTATTGATTTTTCCGGGCAACTATTTCCTTCCGCAACGGCACGAGGCTTACCACGGGTTACAGATACACCACACTAGTGGACGCAACCGCGGTAAGAAAGCCGCAGAGCGCTGGAAGACCGATCCAGATGGTAAATATGCGCAAGAACAGCGTGAGGCTTTGAGTAACGCTAATAAGCGTCGTTCCGCAAGTGGTCGCAGTCAGTCATACAAAATTGCAGCATACTTTGACGATACTTTTTCGCAGACAGGGCACTACCCAACTGTGTCCGATGCCGCTGCAGAGTTCGCTGTTTCGGTTCGAACCGTTCAACGAGCGTTATCGAGGACTGGAATCGTTTTACCCACAGGGCGTAAAAAGGGTGACAGACCGTAAGCAATATACGGTTCCCCTGCCGTTAGGCAGTTAAGTAAAACCTTCCTTAACAAGATTGGGTTGGATGGACTATGTCCCGGTGCCACTAAGAGTGCCAATAGTGTGAACGTTTTGAGCGCGCTCTGTTGCTCATATTGATACGCGAATGCTCCGGTGCATTGCCTGACATAAGCGCTCTGCTATCTGGTCACCAGTGTTCATTCCCCTGACCACGATCTATGGTGCGCTGGCACCCCCCCAGTTCTATGGCACAACTGCGATATCCCGATTGCTGAGAGGTTATGTCTAAAAGATGGTGGGTGCGGCGATTCGCCGCACCCACCATCTTGCACTCATGGCATGTGGTGCTGTTTGCGTAGGTAAAGGAAAGATTTGAAAATCTTCTATCTAGTCGGACTATACGCGGGGATTAATCGCTCTTTTTATGTGTTTCCTTCGCTTTTCGTATTTTTACCAGTTGGTAAATAATCGCACCAGGGATAGCTAAGGCAGCAGCCCAGCCTAAGAAAATAAAAATGATGGATCCCATATCGACCTACCTGTGTATTGTTGCGCAGGTTTTGTTAGACCAAACGCCGTTAACCTTCACCCTTGAACATACTTTCGAGTTGTTCCTCAGGAGTTTTTTAACAGGGAAGTTGACCCAAGCGGAAAACACCGAGCAGGGAGGGGTGGCTGTTCGGACTCGGTGGCGACCATAGTTCTCTGTATAAGAAGTCTCTAGTGTGATACCGCATATGTTTTGGCCTTGAAGAGAGGCTCCAGGCATGTAGCTGGCATTGATTCTATCAACATAGAGCCCATACCCTTCTACGTCTTGTGCTACAAAGGCGCCGCTAGCCCCAGGGGCAATCTCCACCGTGTGCGCGGATCGTGTAGAGGTAGTTGGGAACTCAGCAGGCGTTTCGGTGTGGATGATCTGACTTCCAGGTGACGTTTCCTTGGGTGCTAAATCTTGTGCGATTGCAGAGGGGGTCGCAATTGATGTAGTCAGCAGGAGTGTTAAAGATGCCAGTAATGGGAGAGGTGAACGCTTTTTGGTCAAGGTCTTACCTTTCGAGAGAGGATATATTTCCAATATGTAAATGTTAAAATGCTAATTAGAGATTTGCAATAGTTGTCTATGTGATCACCTTTTATGGCCTCGCTGCGGGTTGAGCTAAGCAGTGATCTAGGATTCGAAATCCTAGGTACCTTAGCAATGGCAGTGTTATGCCTGATTGCTCTTTGGATTATTGAAAGTGCAGGTCAGTCTTCTTCAAAGAAGTGTCTTGTCCGCATAACCAAAGAAAAAGGGGCAGAGAATGGGCCATAACAATCGAAGTCGAATTATTGCGTCAATTGACAATGTAGGTACTGGAGCAATCGGTAGCTCACTGCTCATACTGAATTCGTGAAGCGAAGGTTAGAAGTTTCGTGCGAGAACTTCCGGGGCATGATAGCGAAGTCTTCATGCCCCGGCGCCCAACGAGCCGTAGGCGAGGCGGGAGAAGGGTATTCGTCATGTTCCTTCAAAGTGCGTGATAATCGTTTCGTTTATGCATTAGGGTGTGCACACTCTAGTGCGACCATTACTGCATGGTGAAGATTATTCGTGTTTCAGACCGGAGGCGACGGCCGTTTCGTACGGCTAAGAAATTTGAGTTAACCGATAGGGATCGGCTTCTTTTTGATTGGCTGGTGGCGTTTGAAGCTATGACGCGCGACCATGTTGCCAGACTGTGGGGGATTAATCATTCGGGAGCTTCTAAGCGTATTCGGCTGCTTCGCGATAAAGGTTTCATTGACGATAGGGCCTGACCCCCGGAAAGTGGACACATCGGGGGCTAGCTATGCTGCTGTGGTCAGTATAGCCGAAGACTTGGTTTCAAAGACATCAGGAGCTACGAGATTGCACCAGGAGTGTCGCCGGCGCGTGTTGTAGCGCATGCACCACCGGAAGACCTCTTGACGACAGGTAATTGGGTTGTCAAAGACTTTCCGATCACGCAGCACTTCACGTTTTAAGGTGGCGTTAAAGGATTCTGCCAGGGCATTATCGGCACTCGTTCCTACCGCTCCCATGGACTGGCGTACACCTAACGACGAGCAGTAGTTCCTAAAGGCTTGTGAGGTGTACACGCTGCCGTGATCGGAATGGAAAATAGTCCCGTCAAGACTGCCGCGCACGCCGTGTGCGTGGGCTAGAGCATCGATGACCAGTGAGACCCGCATGTGGTCTGCGAGTGCATAACCTGCAAGTTTGCGTGAGTAAGTGTCAATGACTGTGGCCAAATACATGTTTTTGCCTCCCTTGCACGGCAGGTAGGTAATGTCGCCGACATACACACGGTTCGGCTCGTCAGCTGTGAATTTGCGGCCTACTAAATCTGGCATGACGCGGTGACCAGGTTTGCGCTTGGTGGTGGTGCATCGACGCCGTTTGCTAAAGCCTTTTAGTCCCATGGTTTTCATGATGCGTGCAACCTTCTTGTGATTGACCGGGGTATACGCCAGGTCTTCCTTAAGGCTTGCGGCGATGCGTTTAGCTCCGTAAAGCCCGTGCTCATCATCGAAGATGGTCTTGATTCTTGCACCAATAAGACCGTCAGAATATACCTTTAACCTGCGCTTTTTGCGGGTGCTCACCCACTTGTAAAACGAGGAACGATTCAGCTTTAAAACGTGGCACATCCGCATAAGCCGAGTATTCGGTTCGGTGGTCATCGACAAACTGGAAGCGGATCACCAGTGAGTCTGCTTTAAGCAAAATATTTCGCGGCCTTACGCAGGATATCGCGTTCTTCGCGCAGCTTAGAGACTTCCTTTTCTAGCTGTCGGATTCGCGCAGAATCATTCGCCGCTTGGGCTTTATCATGCACTGCTTTTATGCGGGCACGTTTGCCGGTGCCGTACTTTTTGACCCAAGCATGCAGCGAGGCACGGTTGATACCGAGCTCTGCTGATGCTGCGTTCAGTGAGAGGTCCTCATTGTTCTCATAGAGGGCCACGGCATCGCGTTTGAACTGTTCGGAGTACCTGGACATGGTGGTAGATTACCAATCTTGCCAGCTCGACTGGGCTGGATATCAGGTGTCCACCAAACAGGGGTCAGGTCCCTCAGTTAGAAAATTGTGAATTGGAACCTTAAGTTGATCTTCCGCACTGGTGCGCTTGTCGAGGTTAAGTTCTGATTCGATCTTGTGCAGGTTGGAAACAAGTTCTGTAGAGGCCTGAGAAAAGTTCTGCATGACTAGGCTCATTTCAAGGTCAGTGGAGGGATACGGCAGGTGTATGGGTAGTTCGTCCAAGAACACAATCCATGGACTGTTTACGTAGCTAGAGTCATCGCCCTTCATGCTAAGCGGCTATTGCCGCTAGGACTTGGTTCTCGCATGAGAGACTTGATTTGCGCATAAAGGCTGGGTCGAAGACCTTGATGCGGGCGATGCGGTTGAGAAGCTTATCTAACTTGTTGGTGCTGTCGTAGGCTTTGTCGAACTCCTCTTTGAGATCATCCATAAATAGTGGCTCGATGGTCTTGAGGATGTTGGGCACTGAAGTGTAGTGCTGGCCCAAGTTGGAGCGCTTGCCTGGTGCAACGACTGCCTGGAACATGGAGCCGAAGATGTCTGGGTTGATGTCGAGCCAAATCTGGCGGCCGAGCTCGATGAGCATCTCACGGGCTTTGGGGGAAAGCGCGGCACCGTCAGGTGGGCGTCGGCGCGGAAGAGACGGCCGTTGACATAAGGGAAGTCCGCCAAGTGGCTGGGCTTTTTCGTCGGGTCTGGTTCATCCAAGGCGGCAAACATGTCGCGGATGAAATCGGCGGTGTCGGAGCCATCCTCCAGCGTGTGCGATCCCACCGCGTTGGTGAACTGGTTCTCCCCAAAGATGCCGGTGTCCTCGGCGAAGTAACAAAACAGCAGGCGGGTGAAAAATACGTTCAGTCCGTGCCGCTGTTCGGGGTCTTTCATGATGCTGGGGTTGGCGGAAGCGAGCTCATCGAACAGTGTGCCCATCTTCTCCGCGGCCTTGACATCCGCGTGGGATTCGGCGGTGTATTGGGCCTTTTCCATGCCGGCCCAAGGCAAGAAGAAGGTGAAATGCTGGTCAATTTCGCGCAGAGGGAAGGTACGGTTCTCCCTAGTCTTCAGGTCGTACGCGATCATCTCCGTGTAATCGGTGACGATGACAAAGCGGGTGGCAAACTTCACCACCGTGGGGGAAACGCGCAGGCGTTCAAGTTCTTCGAGGAGATCGCCGGTGGTCTCGCGGAAGTAAATGATGTTTTTCTGCGCCACCTCGTGCTCTGGATCCTCAGCAATGTTGAGCGAGCCATTGCGCAGGCGCGTGATATTTCCCTTCGAGCGGCCGTACGCCAGCAAGAGATCAAAGATGAACTCGCGGTCATAGTCATCCTGCCCGGCAAGGGGCTTGATGCGTTCTTCGATTGCCTTGAGGTTGAGTCGTGCCACCTGAATCGTCCTTCGTCGATCTACGCCACTGGGAAGTGCATTTCAGTGGTTTGAAAAGCTAAAGATTGATTTTAGCCAAGCCAGCTACCTTGCGCCCCCGCAATGCCCACTAGTGTTATAGACCGAAGCTCGAATGCACCTTCACAATCCCCAAGGAGTACACATGACGCACCGCTCGGACGCAGAGCTCGATACGGCGAGGGAGCCGGCATCGTCAGGCACCGGTGTGCCGCAGGCCGGCAACCAGGAGGCGCGCCGGGCGGACCTGCGGCGGTGGAAAGCGATTGCGCTGTCGCTGCTGCTGCTGGCGGCAGTGATCTTTTTGGGGTGCTCGTGGTGGCAGGCATCGGAAAGCGGGGCGCCGGTGTGGGTAGGCTACGTGCGTGCGGCGGCTGAGGCCGGCATGGTCGGTGGTCTGGCGGACTGGTTCGCGGTGACGGCACTGTTCCGTCGGCCGATGGGCTTGCCCATCCCGCACACGGCGCTGATTCCGAATAATAAGGATCGCGTGGGTGATGCGCTGAAGGACTTCGTGGAGGAGAACTTCCTGACCGCGGATGCGCTGAGTGCCAAGGTGCGGGATGCGGAGCTGCCGCTGTGGCTGGCGCGCCAAGGGGCAGAACCCGGCAAGGCGGAGGAGGTCTCCGAATGGATTGGCCAGCGCGCCGCCAGCGTGGTGGAGGACCTCGACCCGGCTGAGGCGGAGCAGTTCATCCGCACCCAGGTCATGGACCGCCTGGCGGAGCCGGAGTGGGGGCCGCCGTTGGGCCGGTTGCTGGAGGGCTATATCGCGGACGGTAAGGCGCGCCCGCTGGAGGATGACCTCATTGACTGGGCGCACAAGAAGATTCTTGGCATGGAATCGACGGTGGTCACGGCGATTGATGATCGAATGCCCGGGTGGGCGCCGCGCTTTGCCCGCGAGATGGTGGGGGACAAGGTCTATAGCGAGCTCGTTAATTTCGCCGAAGAGGTCCGCCGCGATGGCAACCACGAGGCCCGCCTGGCCATTCGCCGCAACCTATCCAAGCTGGCTGCGGATCTGCAGTGGGATGCGGATATGCGCGAGCGCATTGAGAATATCAAGCAAGAGATGCTGGCCTCTGACCAAGTACAGCAGGCGCCGGCGGCGATGTGGCGCACGATTTCTACCACGCTGATTGATCAGTTCAATGACCCGGAGTCCTTCCTACGGCAGAAGATGACGGCCAAGGTGAAGGAATTGGCGCACCGTTTGCTCGAGGATTCCGAGTTCTTGGCCCAGGCCAATGACCTGGTGGACAAGGCCGCGCGCTACGCGGTGGAGAAATTCGCTCCGGAGATCATCGCGATCATTCCGGAGACCATCAAGCGCTGGGATGCGCAGGAAGCCTCGCAGAATATCGAGCTGATGGTGGGCAAGGATCTGCAATTTATTCGCCTCAACGGCACGATCGTCGGCTCCCTGGCAGGCTTGGCCATATATGCTGTTAATCATCTCATTTTCGGCGCCTAATGCGCCGGAATAATTCGTCACACGGAGGATTTCATGACTGAGAAGAAGAAGCTTTTTGATTCCCTGAAGGAAGCCGGTGCGTCCGCGCTGAATACCGCCAAGGATTTCGGCGGCCGCCTGCAGGAAGAGCGTGAGAACCAGGGCGTGCAGGGCACGGGTGCGCAGGACCCACAGGGCGAGAACGACGGCATGCTGGATAAGGCCACCACTACCGCCAAGCAGTGGGGCGCGTCCATTAAGAAGGCTGCGGAAGAAACCCGCGACTCGGAGGCTTTCTCTGAGGCGAAGGACAAGTTTGCGGATGCGTACAAGGAAACCCGCGAGGGCGTGAAGGACGCGTATGACTATGCCCAGGAGCGCGTGAACGAGAAGAAGAACGCGCCCAAGAATGGTAATTCCGCCGCTGCGGAGAGTGACGATAATATTATCGATGGCGAAGTTATCGATACCGACGAACCCACGAATTAATCTGCATGTACCTCTTACTTGACATTGCCCATAAGTTTCCCATCTACTTCTTCCAGGTCCTGACCATTACCGCCATCATCGGCGCAATCCTGGCAGCATCAACGCGCGAGGACGCGTTTCGGGCCGGCGACCGCAAAGGTAAATGGGTATGGGTAGGCCTGCTTGCGGGCTCGGCGGTAGCGATGGCTACCGGCCTCCAAATTTTGGCGTGGATTGGCACGGTCATCACCGGTGTCTACTGGTTTGACGTGCGCCCGCAGCTCAAGGCCATCATCAACGGCGACTACAGCTACTAAGCATGAAAAATCTCTTGCACGCTTCCGCCGCTGAGGTCAGGGAGCAGGCCGCTGGGCAGCATGTTTTGGTCTCGCCGCACCACGTGACGGTGGCGGCTGCAGCAGAGCCGGCGAGCATTACCGCCGTGGCGGGCTATCCCACCGGCCGGCATCACACCCTCATCAAGGCCTCTGAGGCCCGCCTGGCCATCCAGTCCGGCGCGGACGAGGTGTGGGTCAGCGTCGATGCCACGCTTGCCGATGCCACCCCTATCCTCTCCGAGCTCGTCGCCATCCGCGAGGCTTGCCCGGACCCGGCCCGCGTGGGCCTCATCCTGCCGGAGGCGGAACCGGCGCGGTCCATCGCACAAACCGCTGCCACCCAGGCGGGATTTCATAAACTCGTCATAGAAAAAGGCAGCGAGCTGTCCAGCTCGCTGCCCGTCGTAGAATTTCCCACCGCCTAAGTCGCTACCTAGGTCGGCCGCTTCTTCGGCCGACCCCGCCCTAGGACGGCGCTGTTAGGCGGCCTTTTTCTGTTCGCCGTTTTCGTCTGAGAAGTGTTCCAAATCCTTCAACGGGACATCGGTGCCCGTAAAGGTGAGCGTGACCTTGCCGTCGCCTACATCCACGGATTCGGCCTGCAAGTCCTTGGCTATGAGCTCATCAGACATGCCTTCCTGCAGTGCCTCGGAAATGGAGCTAGTGGCCTGCTCAGGCAGCGAGAGGCCAAAGATTGCGGCCTCGGTGGCATTGATCTCCAGCTTGCCGTCGCGGGCGGTGGGCTTGAGCGAAAGGCTGGCCAAACCGGCGCCAAATTTCACCTCCAGCTCGTCGCTCTGGTCATTCGCGGTGATTTCAGTGACCACCATATTCCCAATGGTTTCGCTGCCAGATTGGTCTGAGATTCCTTTTTGGAAGCTGGCCAGCAGATAGTCATCCGGAACGGTAGTGGTGGCGCGGAGGAAGCCGGCTACTGGGTTATCGGTATCCGTCGACATGTCTTCCACGTGGATTTCAGAGGCGGGTTGCCCCTTGATCTGCGATCCTTCGATCTGCAGGGTCGACGGCGTGGTCATATCCATTTGGGAAATCGAGCCGCGCAGCAGGCCAAAGAGGAGGGGGCTGCCGCCAAAGCTTACCGAGGGATCTTCTGTGACCTCGATGCCTTCTTCTTTGGCGCTATTTTTAAACTCCTCGGTCATCTGATTACCAATGAACCAGCGCAGGCCAAACTCGGCGATGAGGATTAAAACAAGCAGCGCGACGAGGACGCCTACGACAATTTTCCAAGCGAGCGATCCGCCCGATTTCTTTGCAGCCATGACTACCAGTGTGGCGCATGAGGCGGCCGGTGGCAATGTGTGCTGGATATTAGCGGGGCGCGATGCTCTCCCAGCTCACAGTGAGCGTATTATCGCGCAGCCGACGGCGGGGAGGCTGGAGGCTAAAGGGGGCATCGGCAAGCAGGGCGTGTGCCATGCGCCACCGCACCCGCGGGCCGTGCGGGGCCCACCCGGCGGCGCGATCCCACGCCCTATCGGCGGCCTGCAGGAGCTCGTGGATGGGCTCGCCGGGCACGTTGCGGTGGATGAGCACCTTGGGCAGGCGCTCGGCCACATCAGAGGGGCGGGTCACGTCGAAAGGATCCCATGCGAGCGTCAACGTCTTTGGGCCATGCTGATCGAGCAGGATCCACGCCGCGCGCCGGCCCAGTTCATCGCAGGTACCCTCCACGAAGAACCCGCCAGGCGCCAAGCGTGAGCACACCGTCTGCCACGCCTCCGCAACCTGGTCCACATCGTATTGGCGCAGCACATTAAAGGCGCGCACCACCTGCGGCCGGTATCCCGCAAGCTCAAATCCGCCCAGCTCAAAGCGCACGCCATCGCGCGGCGGCAGTACCCTGTCCGGGTGGATTTCCAGCCCGCGCACATCCACGCGGGGGTTGATGCGGCGCAGCCACCGCGCCCACTCCACGGTGGTGGTATGTGAGGCGCCATAGCCCACGTCGAGCGCGAGCGGGGTGCGCACGTGGCGCAGCAACGCCGAGATTTCCGGGTGCGCCATCATCCACCTATCGCAGCGCCGCAGCCGGTTGTAGTTGGTGGTGCCGCGGGTAATAACGCCAAAAGGCCGACCCGCTGCTGCGCTGGCGCGCAGGTTATGAGCGTGGTCGGCCATGGGAATCGGTGGATGCTAAGGCTGGGATGCCTTAGGAGTTTTCAGAAATCCACTGTTCGGTCAGCTTGCCCTCGTTATCAAAGAGCTCCGAGAGGGATTCGCCCACCTTTGGCTCGATGGCCGCGCCCATCATCGGGATCTTGACGGAGATCTCGTTGGTGTAGGTCAGCTTGGTCATCTCACCCTCGCCGGCCAGGGAAATATCGCCCTTGAAGTCCACCGGGGTGCCCTTGACGTCTGCGGTGTAGTTGACGTCAGCGGCCTGGCCGTTGAGCTCGCCCACGGTGACCACGCGCTTGACCTTGAGATCCTGCGAGACCATGGCGCGCACTGCCTCTGGCAAGAGGGTGGTCGGAAGAACCTCGTAGAGCGTGGCTACGTTATCGGAGAAATCGTGAACCTGGCCTGCCTCAGGGGAAAGGTTTGCCACGATGTACTCCCAGTACCCCTGGGTGAGCAGCGCCTTGTGAACCATGTCGATAGGCTGATTGATGGTTACGGTGTTTTCACTACGAGTTGACATGCTTAACAGACTACCTTGGTATACGTGCTTGATAAATTTTTTACGCAACAACTCACAGCAATCGACGGCGTAGACGTGGATCCCACGGCGAGCTTTGCCGATCTCACCACCTTGCGCGTGGGGGGAAAGCCGCGGGTCACGTTGCGTTGTTCGCGGCCTGAAGCAGCGGTTGCGGCACTGCGGTACCTCGAGAAAGAAAAAGTTCCTTTCATCGTGGTCGGCGGCGGTTCCAACCTGCTGGTTTCTGATGGCGAGGTAGACGTGGTCGCCGTCGTCCTCGACTTTGCCGCGGTGGACATGGATACCGAGACTGGCCTCGTGCGCGCCCAAGCCGGTGCGGTATGGGACGAGGTCGTGGCGGAATCCGTGGCACAGTCCCTGGGCGGCATCGAGTGCCTGTCCGGCATTCCCGGCACGGTGGGCGCGGTGCCCGTACAAAACGTAGGCGCCTACGGTGCCGAGATTTCTGAGGTCTTGACCCGCGTGCGCCTGTATAACCTGCGCACCGATGCCGATGAGTGGGTTCCCGTCTCCGATCTTGATCTGGCCTACCGCTACTCCAACCTGAAATTCACCGGCCGAGCGGTGGTGCTCGAGGTCGAATTGCAATTGACCACCGATGGGCTGTCGCGCCCACTGCGCTTTGGCCAGCTTACCGATGCCCCCGGCGAACGCCGCCCCGTCGCCCAGGTCCGCGAAGAGGTCCTCGCGCTGCGCCGCGGCAAGGGCATGGTGCTCGATGCCGCCGACCACGACACCTGGTCCGCAGGCTCCTTTTTCACCAACCCCGTGGTCGAGTCCAGCGTCGCTGATGCCATCCAGGACAAGGTGCGCGCCACGCTTGGCGATGCCCCCGCCGACCGCATGCCCCGCCATCCCGCCACCGCTTCAGCACAGGGCGAACCGTCCCCGCACGAAAAGCTTTCGGCAGCCTGGCTTATCGATAACGCAGGATTCACAAAGGGCTACCCCGGCTCCGGCCCAGCAACGCTGTCCACCAAGCACACCCTGGCGCTGACCAACCGCGGAAACGCGACCGCCGCAGACATCGTCGCGCTGGCCCGCACGATCCGCGACGGCGTGCGCGAAGCCTTCGGCGTCGAGCTCGTGCCCGAGCCGGTGTGGCTGGGCGTATCCATGGACGAAGACTAGGCCGCACGCATATAAAAACGTCCAAAACAACCGCGTTCTTCTCAAATTCGCCCTCATTTTTGGCGAAACGCGGTTGTTTTGGACGTAAGTGTCGCTTGCAGGCAGCACTGGCAGCGCGGGCAGCACGGGCGGCGCAAAAGCCGCCCCGGCGCAGTCTTAGGCAGCCATGACCTCGAGCCACTCCGGCTTGGCGTCCAAGAACTTGCGGGCCGCATCCTGCGCGCCCTTCAAGCTGTGGTGCGCGCCCCAACCGCACTGTTCTTCGTTGGCGGCGGGAACCTCTGTGGCGGAAAGGATATCGTTCAACGCACCCTCAACGGCGCGCAGCAATTCATCCTGCTCCATGCCGTTGGTGATGGCGTAGAAGCCGGTGCGGCAGCCCATGGGAGCAAAGCCGATGAGCTTATCGGTGTAGTTGCGCATAAAGTTGGCCATCATGTGCTCCACGGAGTGCAGCGCCTCCGTGTCCAAGTGCTCCTTATTGGGCTGGCAGAAGCGCAGGTCGTACTTGATAATCTCGACGCCGCCGCCCAAATCGGTGCGGTCAGCCACGCGGATATATGGTGCGCTGACGAGGCGGTGGTCGAGCTCGAAGGACTTGACGTTAATCTTTTCTTGGTTCTGTTCAGTCATACTCCCCAGCCTAATCGCTGCGAGTGTCACTTCACAGAATAGATTCTTCAGCCGAATGCGCGCCGCGAGTTAGCGGGAAGAAACCTCCGCCACCAAGATGTCCTGCACCTGACGGCGGCGCAGCTTGCCCAGCTGATCGGTGGGCAATTCTTCTTGCACCACGAAATGGCGGGGGACCTTATAACGGGCCAGGAGGCCACGGCAGTGCTCGCGCAGCGCTTCCGCGTCAAAGGTGGCGCCGGGGTGGAGCACCAGGCAGGCGGCGACATCCTCGGAACCATCGGCACGCGGGACGCCCGCCACCGCGGCTTGGCCCACCGCAGGGTGGCTAAGCAGGGCGTGTTCCACCTCGCTAGGAAAGACGTTAAAGCCACCGGTGATGATGACCTCTTTAATCCGGCCCACCAGCCGGAAATGGCCATCAGCCTCGCGCACACCCATATCGCCGGTGCGCAGCCAATCGCCGTGGAATGCCTCCCGCGTGGCGGCGGGATTATCGAGGTAGCCCGCAAAAACCTGGGGCCCGCGGGCGAGGATCTCGCCGGGCGTGCCATCGGGTTGGCTGCGGTCAAGGTCGGCGGGATCCCCGATGCGCAAGTCGGTATCGGCAAGCGGCTTGCCGATGGTCCCCACGCGCCGACCCTCACCAAGCGGGTTGATGGTCAGCACGGGGGAGGCCTCAGTAAGCCCGTAGCCCTCGACGAGCATGCCGCCGGTGCGGTCCTGCCAGGGCTCGATGATGCGCGCGGGCAGCGATGCCGCCCCGGAAATGGCGTAGCGCACCCCGCCCAGGTCTGCGGCCTGTTCGGCGGCCGCTCCTGTTGCCGGTTCAGCACTTGGTTTTGCGCCAGATTCGGCACCCGATTCCGCCGCCAGCTCGTCCATGGCGCGTTCA
Organism: Corynebacterium sp. KPL2838; assembly: GCF_040225455.1. Taxonomy (NCBI): domain Bacteria; kingdom Bacillati; phylum Actinomycetota; class Actinomycetes; order Mycobacteriales; family Corynebacteriaceae; genus Corynebacterium; species Corynebacterium sp. KPL2838. The sequence continues at coordinate 77,962 of NZ_JBEHFT010000007.1, forward strand.
TAAATGGTGGGAACGCCTGGCATCCATGTTGGACGACGCTGCGCCAAGGCGCTGACAACGGCCGCGGGGCGCGGGGCGGGCAGCAGGATGATCTCGGCGGCGCAGCGCACCGCGAGCAAGACGCTCATGGTCAATCCATAGGAGTGGAACATCGGCAGCGTGGCGAGGAAGCGCTCGTGGCCCGGGCGCAGATCGGCCTGGGCTTCCAATTGGATGCAATTAGCGGCGAGGTTGCCGTGCGTGAGCACCACGCCCTTGGGCTGGCCGGTGGTGCCGGAGGTGTAGAGGATGAGGGCGGCATCGGCAAGCGCGGCCTGGCGGTGGGGCACTGGGGCGCCGGAGAGGGGAAGGGGCGCCTCCAAAGGCACGGGGATCACCGTGCTGGCCAGGCCATCGACCACGGCGGCGACCTGATCCCAGACCAGGGCGACGCTGGCGCCGTGGTGGGCAAAGAGCGGGGCCAGCTCGTGGGCGGTGTACTGAGGGTTATGTTCGACTACGACCGCGCCTAGGCGCAGCACCGCGAAAAAGGCAATGAGGTGCTGCGGGGAGTTGGGCAAGACCAGCGCTACCCGGTCGCCGGGGCGGATTCCCATCTCCCGCAGGGCGCCGGCGGCAGCGGCGATGCGGGTATCCAGCTCCGCGTAGCTCAAGGTCTCGCCGCCGAAAAATGTGGCGGGACGGTGGGGGAAGTTGGCTACTGCGGTGGCGAGGAAATCCGTCAGCGTAGCGTCGTACTCGAGGTCTGACATGGTGGTTAATACTAAGCCTTCTGCTTGAGGAGATCGAGGAGATCCTGCTGCACCATGCGGCGGCGGATCTTGCCCAGCTGGTCCGAGGTCAGCTCCTCAAAATGGTAGAAGGTACGCGGAATCTTGTAGCCGGTCAGGCGCTCGCGGCAGAAGGATTTGAGGCCTTCTGGGTCTAAGACGGCGCCATCGCGCAGGATGACGCAGGCGACGACGTCCTCGGAGCCATCCTTGCGCGGGCGGCCCACCACGGCGACCTCCTTGACGTCTGGGTGCTTGCGCACCACTTCTTCGACCTCGGCCGGGTAGACATTAAAGCCGCCAGTGATGATGATTTCCTTGATGCGGCTAACCAGCCTGACCCAGCCGTCCTCATCCATGGTGGCCATATCGCCGGTGCGGAACCAACCATTGTGGAAGGACTCCTCGGTGGCCTTTTCGTTATTGAAATAGCCCTGGAAAATTTGCGGCCCGCGAGCCAGCATCTCGCCCGGCTCGCCATCTGGCTGGGTTTCATCGAGGTTATCCGGGTTGCCAATGCGCACCTCGGTATCGGGAAAGGGCAGGCCCACATAGCCCGGGCGGCGGTTGCCGTTCATGGGGTTGCCAATAAGCACGGGGGAGGTCTCGGTCATGCCGAAGCCCTCCACGAGGCGGCCTCCAGTCATGGATTCCCAGCGCTCCATCACGTCAACCGGCAGGGTAGCGGCGCCAGAGAACGCGTTGCTGATGCCGGCGAGATCCACGCCCTTGTCCTCGGCGGCGTCCATGATCTTCTCGTACAACGTGGGCACGCCCGGCAGCCAAGTGGGAGTGTGCTTCTTAATGATGTCCATGATGAGCGGCATCTGCGGGGACGGAACCAAGATCAGCTCGGCGCCGAAGTAGATGCTGAGTACGCACAGCGTGGTCATGCCGTAGGCGTGGAAGAGCGGCAAGGCGGCGAGGAAGCGCTGCTCGGTGGCGTCCATATTCGTCAGCCAAGCCTCGCCCTGCACGCAGTTGGCGATGAGGTTGCCGTGCGACAGCAGCGCGCCCTTGGGTTTTCCGGTGGTGCCGGAGGTGTAGAGGATAAGCGCGATATCGTCCTGCGTGACCTGGGCAATCTCGAGGTCCTTGCCATCGCCGCCGATGGCGGAACCGATAAGTGTGGACCAGGCCACGGTATTCGGGGCCGCGCCGGTCAGCTGCTCGCGCTTCGCGGCCAGCGGCGGCAGGGGGATCCGCAGCGCGAGGCGCTTGAGCGGTGGCATCGCGTCGATCATGTTCACGGAGACGATGGTCTCTAGCGGGGTGGTGGCGCGCAGCTTATTCAGCGTCCGCGCCGTTTTGTCCCAGGCGATGACCACGCGCGCCCTGTGGTCCTGGAACAGTCCCTCGAGCTCGTGGGCGGTGTAGAGGGGGTTGTGCTCCACCGCGGTGGCCCCGAGCAGCTGGATGGCATAAAACGCCACCACGTGTTGGGGGCAGTTGGGCATGACGATGGCGACCCTATCGCCAGGCCGAATGCCAAAGGCTTTAAGGCCCGCGGCGGCGGCGCGCACCTGTGCGTCTAGGTCCGCGTAGCTCTGTGTACTGCCGAAGAAGTAGGTAGCGGACTTATTCGCATTGATGCGGAGGTTATTAACGTAGTAATCAACGATGGTCTTATCGCCATAATCAAGCGTGGCGGGGGTCCAGTCGCTGTAGTGCTTGATCCAGGCCCGGGATTCGTATGCAGACACGCGCTACCCTTTCGTTTGGTAAAGAAAAATATTACAAAGGGCGAGTATACCCAGAACGTGAGGAAATCCTCTAGTTTTCTTCGAGTGTCAGCAAAAAACGCTTGATATCCAGGCCGCCGGCATAGCCACCGAGCGTTCCATCGCTGCGCAGCACGCGGTGGCAGGGCCGAATGATCGGCAGGGGATTGGCGCCGCAAGCGGTACCGACCGCCCGAGTAGCAGCGGGGCGCCCCACGGCGGCGGCGAGCTCGCCATAGCTTGAAACCTCGCCGTAGCCGATGGTGTCTAGCTGCGCATGGATCAAGGCGCGAAATTCGGTCGTGGGTGCCGGGTTAAGCGGCAGGTCGAACTCGCGGCGGTGTCCGGCGAAATACTCCGCCAGCTGCTCCTGCGCCGCATCTAAGATGTCTGCACCGCGCTTGTCGATGCCCCCATTGTCCCCGTCGCTTACCTCGCCGCGCACCTGATTGGTTTCGCAGTGTCCCTTGCTTTCCTCGTTGCGGTCTCTACTTACCTCGCCGCGAACCTTACTGGTTTCGCGGCGACCCGACTGGATCGCGACGAAGTCGACCCGGGACAGCCCGTCTGCATCTGCGGTGAGTAGCAGCGGGCCGATGGGGGTATCGATGGTGCGCAGCATGGTGGTGTGAACTCTAGGTGTTTTAGGAGTTCTTCTCCGCTTCGAGGCGGTTGATGAGGTCTTCTTGTACCTCGCGGCGGCGGATCTTGCCCATTTGGTCCTTGGCCAGTTCCTCGAAGTGGTAGAAGGTGCGTGGGACCTTGTAGCGGGTCAGGCGCTCGCGGCAGTACTCCTTGAGGCCTTCGGGGTCGAGCGCGGCGCCATCGGCAAGATCGAGGCAGGCAACGACGTCTTCGGAGCCGTCCTCGCGCGGGCGGCCCACCACGGCGGCGTCGTCGACGCTGGGGTGCTCGCGCAGGATTTCTTCGACCTCGCCCGGGTAGACGTTGAAGCCGCCGGTGATGATGATTTCCTTGATGCGGCTGACCAGGCGGATGAAGCCGTCTTCTTCCATGATGCCCATGTCACCGGTACGGAACCAGTCGCCGTGGAAGGCGGCATCGGTGGCTTCCTGGTTATTGAGGTAGCCCTTGAAAATCTGCGGGCCGCGGGCCAGCACTTCGCCCTCAACGCCGTCCGGCTGGGTTTCATCCAGGTTATCGGGGTTGGCGATGCGCACCTCGGTATCCGGGAAGGGAATGCCCACGTAGCCGGGGCGGCGGTCGGTGCTCATGGGGTTGCCCACGATAATCGGCGAGCATTCGGTTAGGCCGTAGCCCTCTACGAGCAGGCCGCCGGTGGCGTTTTCCCACTTATTGACGGTCTCAGAAGGCAGGGTGGATGCGCCGGAGAAGGCTGCCCGCACGCCCTTGATGGGTACTTCTTGCTCCTCGGCGGCCTTGACGATGCGCTCGTACAAGGTAGGAACGCCCGGGACCCAGGTCGGGGTGTGCTTCTTCATCAGCTGCATGATGAGCGGGATCTGCGGCACGGGGAGAATGACCAATTCGCCGCCGATGAGCTGGGCCAAGGTGACGTTCATGGTCAGGCCATACGCGTGGAAGAAGGGCAGGGCGGCGAGCATGCGCTCTGGCTTATCGCCTAAGCCTGGCACCCACGCCTTGCCCTGGAGCAGGTTGGATACGAGGTTGCCGTGCGAGAGCATCGCGCCCTTGGGTGCGCCGGTCGTACCGGAGGTGTACATCACCAGCGCGATGGTGTCCTTATCAATGTCCTCCGGCGTCTTAATATCGGTGCCGTTGCCACCGATGGCATCACCAATCAGCGCCTCCCACGGCACGGTATTTGGTGCCGGGGCAGAAAGCTGCTCGCGCTTGGCCTTGAGCGGGGGAAGCGGCAGGCGCAGCGCGGCGCGCTGCAGGGTGGGCATGGCGTTGATCATGTTGATGGACACGACCGTTTCCAGGTTGGTGGTAGCCCGCAGCTTCTCCAGGGTGGGGGCGGCCTTGTCCCAGGCGATGGCGATGCGCGCGCCGTGATCCTGGAACAGACCCTCCAGCTCGTGGGCGGTATAAAGCGGGTTGTGCAGCACAACCTGGGCGCCGAGCTTCAAGATGGCATAAAAGGCCGCGATGTACTGCGGGCTATTGGGGGCAACGATGGCTACGCGGTCACCGGGGCGCACGCCAAAGGCCTTCAGGCCGGCTGCGGCGGCGCGCACTTGGCGGTCCAGCTCGGAATAGTTTTGGCTGCGTCCAAAGAAATACGTGGCTGACTTATCGCCATTGACCTTGAGGTTATTGTCAAACAGGTCCAACAGGGTGGTGTTGCCATAGTCGAGGCTATGCGGCGTCCACTCCGGGTAATACTGGAGCCATGCCTTTGATTCATAAGCGGACAATGCGTGACCTTTCGGTAGCGTAGGTTGTTGGCAGGGGTCAGTATAGCGCCGCTAAGATGAGTTACCATGCGCATCGCCATGATTTCTATGCATACTTCCCCCATTGAGCAGCCTGGCTCCGGGGATGCCGGCGGAATGAACGTCTACGTTTTAAATATTGCCTGCCAATTAGCCCAGCTTGGTGTCGAGGTGGATGTCTATACCCGCGCTACCCGCCCCAGCCACAAAGAAATCGTGGAAGTGGCCCCCAACCTGCGGGTGATCAACATTGTGGCAGGCCCCTTTGAGGGGCTAGAAAAAGAAGATCTACCTACCCAGCTGGCAGCTTTTTCCGGCGGCGTAATGCAATTTGCCAAGTGGCAGGGCAAAAAATATGACCTTATTCACTCCCATTACTGGCTTTCCGGCCAAGTGGGATGGCTGCTGCGCGATCTATGGGGCATCCCCCTCGTCCACACCGCCCACACCTTGGCAGCGGTGAAAAACGCTTACCGCACCGCCGAGGACACCGTGGAATCAGAGGCGCGGCGCATCTGCGAGCAGCAATTGGTGGATAATGCCGATCTCCTGGTGGTCAATACCGATCAGGAAGCCCGCGATCTGGCGGAGCACTACGATGCCGAGCGCGATATCATCCGCGTGGTCTCCCCAGGTGCTGACGTGGGGCTATTCACCCCAGGTACCGACCGCAACACTGAGCGTTCCCGCCGCGAGCTGGGCATCCCGTTGCATACCAAGGTCGTGGCCTTTGTGGGGCGGCTACAGAAATTCAAGGGGCCCGAAGTTCTTATCCGCACCGCCGCCGAGCTGTGCCACCGCGAGCCCACCCGCGATTTCCGGGTGCTCATCTGCGGCGGGCCATCTGGGGCGAATGCCTCGCCGGAGGCGTATAGGGAATTGGCGCGGGAGTTGGGCGTGCAAAAGCGCGTGCGCTTTTTAGGACCCCGCCCACCCGAGGAGCTGGTAGGTGTGTACCGCGCCGCGGATATCGTGGCGGTGCCCAGCTACAACGAGTCTTTTGGCCTGGTGGCGCTCGAGGCCCAGGCCTCTGGCACGCCGGTCGTCGCCGCGGCAGTGGGTGGGCTGCCCATCGCCGTCGTCGATGGCAAGACCGGGCTGCTGGTGCCGTCCCACGAGCCGAAGGACTGGGCGGATTCCTTGAGCCAGCTGCTTGATGATGACGCCCGACGCATCGCCATGGGCGAGGCCGCCGTCGCGCATGCCGCGCGCTTTAGTTGGACCAACACGGCCCGAGAGCTGACGGAAATTTATGACGAAGCCCGGCAGATTCCCGTGCCGGACTGCCACCAACGTCGGGCGAAGGGAGACTAGCTTCACTGACGCGCCGTGTGGTTTCGTGGCATGCTGGAGGCATGACTAACGGAAAACTGATTCTTCTTCGCCATGGCCAATCCACCTGGAATGAATCCAACCAATTTACTGGTTGGGTCGATGTTGATCTGACAGAAAAGGGTGAGGCAGAGGCCAAGCGCGGCGGCGAGCTGCTCGCGCAAGAAGGCATCCTGCCCAACGTGCTGTACACCTCCTTGCTGCGCCGCGCCATCCGCACCGCCAATATCGCGCTGGATGCGGCCGACCGCCACTGGATCCCGGTCATTCGTGACTGGCGCCTCAATGAGCGCCACTACGGTGCGCTGCAGGGCTTGAACAAGGCCGAGACCAAGGAAGAATACGGCGAGGACCAGTTCATGGCATGGCGCCGTTCCTATGACACGCGCCCGCCCGAGCTTGCCGATGACGCCGAGTACTCCCAGGCAAACGACCCCCGCTACGCGGACCTGGACAAGGTCCCACAGACGGAGTGCCTGAAGGACGTAGTCGAGCGCTTCGTGCCTTATTTCGAGGAAGAGATTCTGCCGCGGGCTAAGAAGGGCGAGTCCGTCATGATTGCAGCGCACGGCAACTCCCTGCGCGCGTTGGTCAAGCACCTCGATGGCATTTCCGATGATGACATCGCCGGGCTGAATATCCCGACCGGTATCCCGCTGGTTTACGAGATCGCGGAGGATGGCTCCGTGGTCAACGAGGGCGGCACCTACCTGGACCCAGAGGCCGCCGAGGCCGGGGCCGCTGCCGTTGCCGCGCAGGGTGGCAAGTAACCCGCTACTGCATATAAGTCCCCGGGGAGGTGCTCCCTGGGGACTTTCTAATGATTAGGCTTAATCACGTGGAATTAATTTTTGTCTTTCTCGCGGGCGTGCTTGCCTGCGCGGTGGCGCTGCCATTAATTTCTCGGGTGCGCGAGCGTATGGCACGCCGCCAGCGCGCCAGCGACGCCCAGGCAAACCAGGTCACCAACGTGAGCCAGGGCCTGCACCTCGCGGTCCAGGGCTCTCCTACGGCGCTGACGGTGCTCGATAGGAATCAGGAAATCATCCTGTCCAATCCCGCGGCGCACGAGATGTCCGTGGTCCACGATCGCGCCGTCAATCCGGAAATCTGGAAGACCGCAGAGCAGGTATTCGAGGATAAGGAAACCCGCACCGTGGACCTGGCAATCCCCAAGCGCCGCACTGGGCACCGCGTCACTCAGGTCAAGGCCGTTATCAAGCCGCTGACGCTGAACGATGGCCGCTTTATCATCATCTACGGCACCGATGAGAGCGAAAACGTGCGCATGGAATCCGCGCGCCGCGATTTCGTAGCTAACGTCTCCCACGAGCTGAAAACCCCGGTGGGTGGCATCGCACTGCTGGCCGAGGCCCTGCTGCAAGACCCCGAGGATCCGGAGCACGTGAAGTACTTCGGCAACAAGGTGCAAAAAGAGGCCAACCGCATGGCGGATATGGTCAGCGAGCTTATTTCGCTGTCCAAGCTGCAGGGCGCCGAAGCGCTGCCGGAAATGCAACCGCTTTACGTGGACGATCTCATTGACGAGGCGATTTCGCGCAATCAGCTCGCCGCAGACGCGCGCTCCATCAGGCTGACCCAAGGTCCCTCCGAGGGCGTGCAGATCAGAGGCGACCGTTCTCTCTTGGTAACGGCGCTGTCTAACCTCATTTCCAACGCGATTAATTATTCGCCGGAGGAATTGCCGGTCTCCGTCTCACAGAAAGTGGTGGGAGAGGACGTCGTGTTGATCCGGGTGACGGACCGTGGCATCGGTATCCCACCGGAGCATCATAAGCGCGTCTTCGAGCGCTTTTTCCGCGTTGACCAAGCCCGGTCGCGGCAGACGGGAGGCACTGGCTTAGGATTAGCAATTGTCAAACACGTGGTGGCCAACCACGGGGGCAATATCAAGCTGTGGTCGCGCCCGGGCACGGGCTCTACTTTTACCATCGAGTTGCCCATATATAAGGAAGAGAAGCCAGCGCACGAGGCTGACTTGCAGGATAATGAAGACAAGGAATCCGTCGATGCGGCGGCTCCTGGGCTCCAGCGTGCGGTAGCACGCGTAGCAGCACGTCGAAAGGATAAAGCACAATGACCACCATTCTCATCGTGGAAGATGAAGAGTCGCTGGCCGATCCGCTGGCATTCTTACTCCGCAAGGAAGGCTTCGAGCCGATTATCGCCCTCGATGGCCCATCCGCGCTGGAGAAATTCGGCGAAAATGACATCGACATCGTGCTGCTTGACCTCATGCTTCCCGGCATGTCCGGCACCGACGTGTGCAAGCAGCTGCGCGCCACCTCCTCCGTGCCGGTCATTATGGTCACCGCGCGCGATGCGGAAATCGACAAGGTCGTGGGCCTGGAGCTGGGCGCGGACGATTACGTCACCAAACCGTATTCCTCCCGCGAGCTCATTGCCCGCATCCGGGCCGTGTTGCGTCGCGGCAACGATCGGTCCTCCCACGCGGGTGCTGCGGAGAGCACCGAGGCAGAAGACGAGCAGATCCTGTCCGGCGGCCGCGTGAAGATGGATGTGGAGCGCCACATCGTCACTGTGGCAGACGAGCCGGTGGCTATGCCGCTCAAGGAGTTTGACCTGCTGGAATACCTCCTGCGCAACGCCGGGCGCGTGCTGACCCGCGGCCAGCTCATCGATCGCATTTGGGGTGCCGATTACGTGGGCGATACCAAGACGCTAGACGTGCACATCAAGCGCCTGCGCACCAAGATTGAGGAGCACCCCTCTCGCCCGAAGCACCTGGTGACGGTGCGCGGGTTGGGCTATAAATTCGAGCTCTAATACCAGCCGGCCTTGATACTGGCTGGGTGCTGGCTAAGCTTTACGCCGTGCTCGGCGGCTTCCGCGCGGGCACGGCATTGTTGAGCCAAAATATCGTAGCTTTCGCGCCCCATGAGCGCGACGAGCTCGTCCTCGTGCGATTGCCACATTGGCAGCGGATTGGCGTGGCAGGCGCCATCGGTAGAGCAGTACCAATCAAAGTCTTCGCCGCCATTTCCCCAACCGCGGCGGTCATATTCGCCGATGGTGGTGCGCAAAATCTCCTGCCCATCGGGGCGTTCTTCATAATCCTCGTAGCGCCGCAGCGGCAGCTGCCAGCACACCTCTGGCTTGACCACGGTCAGCTCCTCGCCGCTATCGACGGCCCATTGGTGCAGCGCGCAGCCGGTGCCTGTTTCCCAGCCGGCGCGGTTGGCAAAGATGCAGGCGCCATCCACGATGGGCGTTTTCAGCGCCGGTTCCGGTTCGCCATCCTCGCCATCGAGCTCGTCCCATTCCAACCAGGGCTCTAGCTCATCGGTGTTTTCTTGCTCCAGGAATTCATCTACCCCCGCTGGGCGCAGTTGCCAGTAGCGCGCGGGCATGCGGGAGACGGCATCGTAAAGCTGGTCGCGGTCTTGTTCATCGGCCATATATGCACCGTGCACGCAGCAGCCCACATCGGGCTGGCTCTTATCGATGCCCCGGCACGCCGACGTGCCAAATTGGCAGCTGTAGTGCGATTCCACCCACGTCAGATCGATGGAAAAGACATGGTAAGGGTCGTTTGGGTTGGTAAATTCGAACCACTCCCGCGGAAAATCTGGGGCCTCTTCGTGCCCGGCTTTAATCGATGCCGCCGCAGGCGAGCTGGCGGGAAAACCTAGGTAAACGGTGTCAGATTTTGGGCGATTCACACCTAACCACGGTAGACCTACTACGCTATGGGTGTGCGATTAGGTGTATTAGACGTTGGAAGTAATACCGTCCACCTCGTTGCGGTCGATGCCGCAATGGGGGGACGGCCTACTCCGATGAGCGATTGGAAGACCCCACTCCGGCTGGTTGAACAGCTGGATAAGAAGGGAAACATCCACGAAAAGGGCCTGAAAAAGCTCGTGTCCGCCGTGGGTGAGGCAAGCGAGCTGGGTGAAAAACTCGGGTGCTCCGAATTTATTGCCTTCGCGACCTCCGCGGTCCGCTCTGCCCCTAACTCTGAAGCGGTACTCGATGAGGTGGAAAAGCAGACCGGTGTGCGCCTGCAGATCCTCACGGGCGTGGAAGAAGCGCAGCTTACCTTCCTCGCGGCTCGTCGTTGGTACGGCTGGTCCGCTGGGCGCATCACCAACTTGGACATCGGCGGTGGCTCCCTAGAGTTATCTATCGGTACCGATGAACACCCTGACCTGGCTTTCTCTCTCGATCTGGGCGCAGGACGTCTTACCCACAACTGGTTCGATACCGATCCGCCGGAGAAAAAGAAGGTCAGTGCGCTGCGCGATTTCATCGATGCGGAGCTTGAAGATGCCGTCACGCAGATGAAGGCAATGGGCCCGGCTGGCTTGGCCGTGGGCACCTCGAAAACCTTCCGCACCCTCTCGCGGCTGACTGGTGCGGCGCCCTCGTCTGCGGGGCCATACGTCAAGCGCACCTTGACCGCACCGGGCCTGCGCCAGTTGATTTCATTCATTACGCGCATGACTGCAGCAGACAGAGCGGACCTCGAGGGTGTAAGTTCGAACCGATCGCACCAAATCGTCGCCGGCGCTTTGGTTGCCGAGGCAAGCATGCGAGCTCTGGGTATCGAGAAGTTGGAAATCTGCCCATGGGCGCTGCGCGAAGGTGTTATTTTGCGCCGGACCGACAAGGGATTGGAATAGGAAGAGATCATGGCTGACGAAAAACAGTTGACCGTGGCCGAGCTGCTGGCTCGCAATAAGAAGGACCGCACGGACAAGGACGAGAAGACCTCTCGCCGCCGTCGGCGGAGCCTCGATGAGGGCGGCGTATCCGTTGCTGAGCTCACCGGCAGCCTGAAAAAGGTAAAGTCCACCCCGCCTGAGGCGAAGCACACCAACGTATCCATCGACGATGACGCCCCTGTCATCCGGGCGCCGAAGTCCAAGGATGAGCAGTCCGCGGGAAACAAGGCCGCCGAGTCCAAGACCTCGGATTCCAAGGCCCAGCAGGCGAGCGGTTCCGCTGCGAAGCCGACCGGCTCCAAGTCTGCAGCGGGCAAGCCAGCCACGGGCACGCAGGAAGGCTCGAAGCAGGGTGTGGGACAGTCGGGCATCGGCAAGCCTGCGCAAACCAAGCCATCCCAGCCGCAATTCGCTTCACCCAAGCCGGCTGCGGAAAAGCCTTCCGCGGCTACCCCAACCGCGTCCCCGGCGCCGAAGCAGAACGGCAAGCCGAGCGGGCCTACCGCCTCTCCTAAGCCGGCAGCGGGGTCCGCCTCGCAGCCGACCGCCAAGCCCGCCCCCGCGCAGAAGGCAAACGCGCAGGAGGCAAAGAAGCCTGCGCAGTCGGAGCCGGAGGACAAGGCTGCGGCTAAGGATGCCGAGAAGAAGTCTTATCAGCCGTCCGCGGATGATACTGCGGTGATCCAGCGCATCGGCAAGTCACAGTCCTCGCAGGACAAGCGCAAGGACGTCGCTGATACCGCTGAATCCAGCACCAAGGAAAAGGCGGGCGCTGCTGGGGCTGGTGCCGCTGCAGCGACCGCAGCGGGAGCGAAGGATGCCAAGGATGCCGCAACCAAGGCCAAGGCTGGCGCGCCTGCGCAAAAACCTGCTGCGGCCGCGAAGAAGTCCGACGATACCGGCGAGCTGCCCCAGGTCCGGGACGAGGAAATTACCGAAGAGCACGAGAAGCTCAACCCCATGTCTATCCTCATCATGGTGGTCGTGGGCATTGTCTTGGCCATTGTTATCTTCAAGGGCTTTGAAGTTCTTTGGGATAACTTCCCGCGCATCGTTGTGGCCATCTTGGCACTCGGCGTGACTGCAATTATGGTCGGAGTTACGCATGCGCTACGCACCGCCCGCGATGGCTTCTCCATGTTCCTTGCGGGCATTACCGGGCTTATATTGACCTTTGGACCACTGCTTTTGGTCATGCTCTAAACCGGCGAATTGCTGAGAACCACCCGGCTGCTTCCTTCGTGGAGGTAGCCGGGTGGCGTTATTTTTGGCATTGTGGAGACTATGACAAAGATTGCAATTTTAGGTGGAGGACAAATCGGTGAGGCTTTGACCTCGGGTCTTGTGGAATCGGGCTTTAATGCCTCCGATATCACGGTGACCAACCGCACCGCCTCCCGCGGTGAAGAACTCAAGAGCAACTATGGCGTTAACGTCACGACGGATAACGCTGAGGCGGTGGACGGCGCGGATTATATCTTCGCCTCCGTTAAGCCGTATGCCATCCTGGACCTGCTGAGCGAGATTAGCCCGGCCAAGGACGCCGTGGTGGTTTCTATGGCCGCAGGGCTGACGCTGGAGGCCCTGCAGGCCGCAGCGGGCGAGGGCGTGCCTGTTGTGCGCGTTATGCCCAATACGCCGATGCTGGTGCGCCGCGGCATGTGCACCTGCGCCGCCGGTGAGCACGTGACTGAGACCCAGATGCAGGGCGTGAGAGAGCTGCTTGAGGCCGTTGGTGAGGTCGCGGTCATCCCAGAGAAAAACATCGACGCTGCGACCGCCCTGGCTGGTTCCTCGCCGGCCTACTTCTTCCTCGTGGCAGAGGCGCTTGTCGATGCCGGCGTGCAGCTCGGCCTTCCCCGCGATATCGCCGAAAAGCTCGCCGCCCAGGCGGCTGCCGGCTCCGGCGATATGTTGGCCAACTCCGGCCGCTCGGCAACGCAGCTGCGCGCGGGTGTGACCTCGCCAGGCGGTACCACTGCCGCGGCCGTGCGCGAGCTGGAAGAGTCTGGCCTGCGCGGTGCGTTTTACCGCGCCGCCGAGGCGTGCTCCGATAAGGCTAAGGAGCTGGGCTAGAAGCCCGCCAAATGCGGCGAGTTCCCCGTGGTGGGGGTGTAGTTACCTCGCACCACGCGGGGGCAGTCCGGGAGTCATGGGGCGGTTGTTAAGCAGCGCTTTTGGCGGTGAACTGAACAACTGCTGTGAAAAAATTTGGCACTTGGGTCGCATTAGTCACATGTTTCACGATAGGCTGGGACGAGCACGTGCGTGAAGTCCTGTGGGAGGGGAAGCCTACAGCGCGTAACGAGCTGAAGGGTTAGATAATTATGGCAAATGAAGAAAAAGGAACCTTTCTGACGATCGCGGAGGTCGCCGAAATCATGCGCGTCTCTAAGATGACTGTCTACCGTTTGGTTCACGCAGGCGAAATGCCGGCTGTGCGCGTCGGACGCTCTTTCCGCGTTCACGAGTCTGCCGTTAACGAGTACCTCGAGGCATCCGTTTACGGAGCGTAGGTTCTCGCGCCTTTAAGGCAGCGCCCACTTCTGTTGGCCACTCTTGGTCAGCGGTGGTGGGCGCTGTCTCGTTTTCCCGCGCGCTTCCTTTTGCCGGCGTCGCCATCGGGGTCACTTTTGGAGACGCGCTGGGGACTAGGTAAGATGGATCGCATTCGTGTCGGCACGCCGTGATGGCCCGCATATGTGCGGCCAAGGTGGCAAAGAGTGCACCTTTGCCGTTTCAGGCGCCGGCAGGTTCACAGTACGTACTAAAAGAAAGTGAGGACGCCTGTTATGGGTTCTGTCATCAAGAAGCGCCGCAAGCGCATGTCCAAGAAGAAGCACCGCAAGATGCTGCGCCGCACCCGCGTGCAGCGTCGTAAGTTGGGTAAGTAAACCCAACAGCCCAGGATTCCTCCGCACCGTGCCTTAGCGCGGCGGCGGAGGTTTTCTGGTTTTAATGCCGAGCTTGGATTCCCGGTCGTGCCTCCGCTGGACACCGCCACATACGGTCGATTGTTTTGAGCTGTAGAATCAATTCAACCCAGAAAAGCTGGGTCATGCGATGCTTCATGTGCTTAGCATCTGTTTCAAGGGAGGTTCCTGAGTGGGGTCCTTATCTGTATTCGGTACGTATCTACTAGCCATCGTTTTGATCGGCGATGCCGTGCTTTCTGTGAAGCCGCCCAAGTTCATTAGTCGCTGCCTTAGCGGAGTCAATTTTCCGCAAGATTGAACTGCTCCCCATTAGTTGGACTGAGAAATCAGTTACCGACTAGTAGGGAGTAGTTTTCTTTGAGAGCACGAAG